>DNHK01000407.1:0-6880 GCA_003485905.1 Gammaproteobacteria bacterium
GCTGGCAAGCGGCTGGCGGCGGCAAAGTCGTGGCATACGCGAACACGCATGTGGCGACCGACGCGAGCACGACAGCGACATTTCCCGACGACGACACGGCCCCCGGCTCCAGTGAAGGCGCTGAATACACGACATTCAACTACACCGCATCGTCTTCAACGAACAAAATTTTGATCCAAGTAATCGCTCAGGCGGCGACGAGTGGTGTCGTTGTTCCTGTGCTTGCGTTGTTTAAGGATTCCGGCTCGACCGCCGAGCGCACTGTATTCGAGGAAACGCACGGAAACGGGCCCGTCATGATGACGCTTCAACATTTGGACACTGCCGGATCGACATCAGAAATCACGTATAAACTGAGATATGGATCGTCGGGTAATACAGGCACCGTTTACCTTGGGAGTCAGCATCACTCAGGCGGGCGATGGAACGATACTGGCGGAGTTAACATCCAAATCTGGGAACTTGAAGCATGAGTGACATAAGCGCAATCTTGACGTGGAAACACCCGACAACATCGTGGTCGATTCGAGACAATACCGTTGTTGAGTTTGAAGGCGGCGTACCGTCTGCCGAAACACTTGCAACATGGACTGCCGAATACGAGGCGGCGAAACCGTGGGCAGATTTGCGGGAAGAACGCGACCGCCGTCTCGCCGAATGCGACTGGTGGGCATCATCTGATTTGACCATGAGCGCCGAGCAAACGGCCTATCGCGCAGCCCTACGCAATTTACCGGCAACCGTCGATCTGTCAAATATCGTTTGGCCTGACAAGCCTGAGTAAATGCAGTCAATCGATCCATCTTTAATTGTCACTGCGTTGGGTATTCTGGTCAGCATTGCATCTGCGGCGGAAATTGTACGGCAAAAACTCGCAAGCGTAATTGAGCAGATACAGGACATGGAAAAGCGTCTTCGCAAGTCTGACACACGGATTGATAAAGGCGAGGTTCACCAATCGACAAGCGAGCAGCGTGTATCTGTTTTGTCCTCGATGCTTAGTCCAGAACGCCGCCAAGTTTTACACGAACGGTTGGCAAGATTAGAAGCGAATTGCGAAACGCTACGGCGTGATGTTGATGCTCATCGCAAAGAATATTTATCGGCGCACAATGGACGCCATCCGCCTGTACCATCTGTTGAAGAGGTAAAGACAAGTGATTGATTTTTCTGCTTATCCTAATTTCACTGCAAAAGAATTTAGATGCAAATGCGGGTGCGGGTCAGATGGAATGGACAAGCTATTTTTAGATACGATCCAAAGCATTAGAACGCAATTTGGGCCAATGGAAATTTCCAGTGGTTACAGGTGTGAAAACCATCTGGCTGAAAAACGAAAAAGAGAACCGGGAGCGCATAATGCGGGCGTTGCATGTGATGTGAGTGTGTATGGGGAAAGTGCATGGCGTCTTTTACGTGTAGCTGCCAACTTTCCAGAAGTGCGAGGCGTTGGCGTGTCTCAAAAGGGTGATCTTGAAAAACGGTTTATTCATTTGGATAGCGCAACAGATGGCACTCGACCTTGGATATGGAGCTATTAAATGCAAGCAATTCTCACACGATTTAAAGAACCGTCAAGCTATGCTGCGTTAACTGGTGTTTTAGCTTTGGTGGGCATCAATGTTGATCCGGGCTTGATGCAACAGGTCAGCACTGCTTTGGCAGCATTGGCTGGTATTGCTGGATTCTTCTTAAAAGAACAGGCGAATGGATAGTCCAATTGCTATCTTATCTATACTTACTCTTATTGCCGTTGCAGCAGGGATATGCTTCTGGTTGGGGAGGCGAATCCAGAAGGGCTCGCAAGCGGAGGATGTTGCAAAGGCCCAAAAGAAAATGGCGTCTGTGGCTGATCGGGACTTGCCTTATACTGCAAGGCGGCTGCGTGACAGCAGGTTTTAGTGCAATTAGCGGTGTAGCTGGCGTAGGCAGCGCGTACTTTGATTACAAGACGATGGAGAAGACGGAGCCTGTTGTTGTTTCTCCAGATGTCGTTTCTTATTCAGAAATGGTGCAAACTCACGCAGCAGATGAGCTAGAGAGGCTAGGGCAACCTTGCCCTCGGGATTCTGTTCTGGCTGATTGCTCTGCCATTGCCCGAATGATCGTCGATTACGGTAAGATGAGGGATCAGGTCAGAGTCCTTCAACCGGACTGATGTGGAAGATCGTCATCATAATGTTGTTACCGTTGTCTAACGGCCTCAACTCTGTTGAGGTAACTCACCAGAATAATAAGCTTTTGAGTTTTTATACGGAGGAAGCCTGTTACAAGCATGTCGTAGCAAACATTAATTTGCTGCGAGCGTTTGCCGACAGGCACTATCCCGATGTGCCGGTTAAATCAATAAACTGCTTTCAAAAAAACTTATCAATCTAGTTTCACTGACCATTTTGCAATGAAGCGCCGCAATTGCGCGGCATCTTGACGCCAAGATTCTTCTTTTTGGTTCCATTCGTCCATGGCGATTTCGAGGCGGTGGTAAGCTTCTTTGATAATGTACTTGTCGCTATATTTTTCGTTAACCTCGTTTGGCGTGCCTTCCGCCAGATATTTGTCTTCGACATCGATTACGTTGAATTGGTAAACAAGTTCATTTACTGTAAATGCGTCTTTTACGATTGGGCGCATTCTAAGTCTTTTTCGCCTCATTAATCAGGTTCCTAACTGTTGCAGTTGATACGTTAAATATCTTTGCAATTCGGTCGTGAGAAAACCGCGCTTCTACTTCATTTCCGCAGGACTTACACGTTTTGATACGCGGTTGATTGTAAAATAAATCACTCATTTCGCGCGCAACAGCTTCTCGTTTTTCTTTAGTGTAGAGCGTCATTTTTTTAAATCCATTTTGGTCCTTAAAGGAGGCGGAGGTGTCTTCATTATTCGCGTTAACGAGCCGCGATCTGACGCGCTTCTTAATCCTCCTTCTCGCGAGCTTTCGTATGCGTCGGCTAGGTTCTGGAGGTTAAAAGTTCGCTTGGGCTTTTGAGGTGATTTACTCATGAGTGTGTATATCCATCCTTTTCTATCCCAATCAGCATGTTGCACCATGGAATCATAACGCAATCTCCGAATGCAGCGTATGCAGTGCGACGAAACTCTTTATAGTTATCAGGTTTACTGCTCCAATCTCTCTGGTAGAGTTTAAAACAAGCCTCTCTTTGAGCGCGTGTAAAAACGTGCATGGCATTTCCTAGATGTTGATTTGAACAAAAGGGGAACCGCGCAATTTTATTGCGGCTTTCTGTGGGCAAAAATGTGGATAAAAAGACGAAAGTTGTTTTATTACAAAACGGGGCAGGAACTTAAAAGAATCCTGCATTAATGCATTGTCGCATAATGTATATTGCGAGAAATCTAAGCTAATACCCCCTTCTGCTACTAGATGTAGTGTAGTCCGAGTAGCTTGGACGAGTGCGGTGTAGCTCTGTTAACGAAAACTGTATGCCTCGACTTCGGTTAAATCCAGCCCTTATTTTTTCGAACTCATTGTACTCTGGATTAATATAAATTGCGGTAAGGTCGTTCGCGAGACCTTTTAGCAATTCAATCGTTTCTTTCCAATTATCAAGATCACGTAGTGGCAATTCAATTCGAGCTTTTTGACCAACAGCTAGACGGTCTAATTGATCTTGGACAAAATCACTGTCTTTATTATCGCAAAGCTCAGCAAATACACTGCGCTCGCCTCTAAGCGCATTTAGTTGCTGTTTATTTCTTATTTCAACCATGCATTCCTCCCTGTGTGGTCCGGGTATTTAACGCAAGCATGGACTTGCGCTAAACTTATCCTGGCATCCCGGTCTGCCTGTTTTGGAATAGCCTGATTATCACCGTAACAACTTTTATGCGCTTCTCTGGTGACTTTGCATCAAAGGCTTAGACTGCGAGGACATCCAAAATTCCCCCCGTAGAGACAGAGAGCGCATAACTATGCAGCGAGAGACGCCATGTGTTCGTCGCGGTGGTGCCGCAAGTCGCTGTTAATTTCGGTGGAAAATGTTTTTATGGCATCGTTATGTTTTGTCAGAACCGCGCGTACTGCTTTTTTGGTAGCGCATTGGGTTATTTCTGATTTGATTACATTAGGATCGACAACTGATTGCTCAGAAGTTTTAGCATTAACATACCCAATTTTCGGTTGCTCAGGAGCTTTAACAGGTGGTTTACCTTGCCAATCAGCCTCATCTACGCTGTACACAGAGCCGTGAAGACCAACTAGTTTAAGCACAAGCCGATCTTTAGCGCGTTTTTCTGCCATCGCCCACGGGTAGCTGTTTTTACAATTAGCTGGGCTTGCTTCGCCAAACGTGACCTCTGATGCGCCACACGGTAAATGTCCGCGCAGCATTATGGTGGCAATTTTGTCTTTGGTGGACGCCTCGATTACAACGGGGTCGTCGTAAGTAACTCCGGCTTTAGCAGCAACTTTTTCAAGAGGCGCGTGAAGCAATACCCAAGTGCCGTGACAATCCCAAAAGTCTTCTTTAACAAGATCGAAATTTTTACGGAACTCGTCTAATTTTTTTGGTAGTGTAGCCATTATACACTTAACTCCTGTTGTTTTGGTGACAGGAAATAACGCTTGAAACGTTTCCCGTTGGGTTTTTCCACCCAGCAGTCGCCGATTTCATGTCCATTTTCTTTGAGGTCTGAAACTCGCGCTGCTAAGCGCAAACATTGAAATTCTTCCAGGGCTTCAAGCGCTGTAATTCCATGTCCCGCTTGTAGGTATTCCAGTATTGCTTGATTTTGTGACATGGATTTCTCCTTGTGCGTTGCATTTGTTGCAGTTCATGTGCGTTGGAACCCGAAATCGGGTGTATTTTAGTAATCGGTTAAAAGCGGCGCTGCGTTTCCGCACATAGCCATTTCCGTGGCACGTTGGGCAGATCATTCTGCGGCCTCCTGCATCCAATAAGGTGCTAATAATTCAATGCTTTCGTCATCTGTGTACCCGCGCCAATGGCCGGTAAGGTCAGCTTCGGCGTAATCTTTAAGGTACTGGTGTATTTGACTGCGACCGTATTGGACGTAGGCGCTATCGCGATCTAAGTGGTAGACCGCAACGGCGGCTGTTTTTTTCTCAGCACAGACAAAATAGAACCGCTCCAGTTCTGGGATGGCGTCCAGATAGAACGCGGCTTGAAAGTAGTAGCCATAATTTGAGACAGATCGAGCGAACCCGTTCGGGCTGGCGTCGATGGTTGTTTTGAAATCAACAGCGTATTTGCTGTTGAGGGCTAGGAAATCATATTTGGCTTTAAGCGCTAACCCATCTTTCATCCAGATGGCTGTAATTTCTGTCTCGCCTTTAGCGGCAAACAACTTTTTGGCTACGCTGTGGTTTCGCACAGCCTCCACCATTCTTAGGCAATCGTAATAGTCGTTTTTCTTAAGAATAACGCGTTCGTTCTCGATGTTGTCTGCTTCAAACTCCGCATATGCGGCTTTGCCCGCTTTCGTACGCCGATCGCCATCCCAGAATGTGATGCGGTCATCAGCGTTTTCTAAAAGAACGAGGTGTGCAGCAGTGCCAAGGTCTAAGGCGTCAGTGCGCGGTGTTAAAATAGTTGAGTGGTAGGGGCTTTTGCCCATTTTCCAGAGTGTGCTGCGGTTGATTGCGGGATGCGCGAAATATTCTGCGTCAGTCAATTTTTTAAGTTTGTACATGGGAAATTCCTGCGGTTGTGCAGTAAATATTACCTGCGTTTTTGCAGTATAGCAACCAAAAAAAGGGAATTGCCGTTTTTAACGATTAAACGGCAAGACCTTATTAGGTGGAAATTTGCGGTTTCCGTCAACAACAGGAACAGAGTTGTACCGTACACTGTCGTAGAACAAAGTGGCTTCGTCAGACCCAGAAGGGTGAAGCTGTATATAAGGTTCATTTGAGTATGTTAAATCAAGAATGTGATTGTTTAAAATTTGATCAGCCAGCACTTCAGTACGATCTTTGTTTAACTCAAATTGCATTTTTACAAGCGGCCAAAACGCTTGAGAATAATGTTTGCCAGAAAAAACGTCCTTGATTTGAGAGCCTTTATGAAACCCTGTGCGATAATGATTTTGACGCGTCAAACGGCTAAGACGATCTTTGTATAAACATCCGCGATGATATTCTGGATGAGCAGGCATCCTCCATTTGTATTGATGGCACAGCATCCAATGCTCTTTTTCGTCTGTGCTACCAAATTTAAAACTATACGATAGACGATCTTTATCTCTTACCATGCGCGTAGCTTGCGCTATAACGTACAAAACGATTTCCTCATTGGTGAACCGCATAATCTAACCCCTTTTTGCTAGTGATTCTGTCATATATTTCGGGGTAATAATTTTGCATCAAAATTGCTGTAAATTTAATTACATCTTCAGATAAAAGTTCAGCATACGGTTCGAAATCCATGAAAGGAAGAAACGTTGCTCCCTTTTCTAGCTGTGAGACATAACCATAATGGTCATAGTTCATGCTCAAACAGACTGTTCTTTGTGTCATATTTGATTTGAGCCGCAAATCTTTTAAGTAAGTTCCAGCAATTTTTGTTTTTTCGTTTTGCTTTATTGTTATTTCGTCATGCTCAAACTCCGCTGTAGAGCCTAAAATGGGTCGACCAGCGGCTCGCTCTAGTTTTAATAGAGTATTTGTTGTGGGAACATGATTGGTCTGTCTGTTGATAAATCTTGTTAACGTTGTCGGCGCGACTTGAGCTTTTCGAGCCCAATGCTCGCACGACCACCCTTTTGAGGCCATCACCTCATTTAAACTTTTTCTGAGCCAATCGGTATCTTCGTCGTTTTCTGGCATTATGTACCTCCTGCAATAACGCAAGTAATTCGTATTTTGTGATGGACAAGGCTGCATTAACGCAGTATTTTC
>DNHK01000407.1:6965-7275 GCA_003485905.1 Gammaproteobacteria bacterium
TTACTCGACGCCTTCAAAGACGCGGGCGTGTCAGATTCAACTTTTTATCGAGCGCGTCAGCGCAACGGAGACATCCGGCTAGCTGTTGCTAAAAAAGTTGAGGAGAAAATTTTTGGACTCTCCACGAAATGATCTTGGTTTTGCGGCAGATTTGATTTCGCAATTTCGGGCGGTCCGAGTGGCTAAAAATCTTAGCCAACAAGAGCTAGACGGTCGTCTCGGTATTGCGGACGGATTGACCGCAAAATGGGAAAATTCGTTTAGAAAACCAACGCTTTTCCACGCGTACTGTTGGGCTGAAGCGTTGGGA
>DNHK01000430.1 GCA_003485905.1 Gammaproteobacteria bacterium
GGCATCTATACCATCGATAAGTTGCTGAGTACTCGAGCTATCCAGTCAAATAAAAAAGCATTGGTTTGCCAGGTTTCGCTGTAAACGCGCACACCTGCTGCCGGCTCGTACCAGGCTGAAATTATCTGCGGGGAAAGCAGCGCAAGTGAAATAAGGCTAAAGAACACAACCAATGCAGCTTTTACTAGCTTCCGCTCTGGTAGCGCACTTATTAGTGGTGCAAGTAGTATCGCCGGCCAAAGTTTAACTGCTGTTGCGATGCTCAACATGAACACGGCTTTTTTTGATTGCAGTCGGCTCATAAATAGAACGACAGCGACGATGCAGGGCAGAAGTAACATATCCATATGCCCTGCATTTATGGTCTCTGTAATGCTTAACGGATTCCACCAGTAGACCCCGGCCCATAGAGGGGGCCGGTCAAATTGCTTAAGTAGAACCAATAACAGTAGAAGTGTGGCGATATCAGCTGAAAGAAGTACCACCCTCCAGGCGGCTAAGCTCCAAGGTTTGATTTTATAGCCTAAAGCAAAGGCGAGCTGGCTGATCGGCGGATAAATTGTGTGTACGTGCGGGTAATTTATCCGATTAACAATATCTGGCCCCGCTTGTTCCGCCAATTCGAGCAGCGAAGATCTCGTACTGGTATTTGGTGAGGCTGAGGAGGGGGCGATCGGGCGATCTATAGGGAGAGTCGAAGGCAGTACTGAAGGTAATACATCTGCCGGTGCACTGACGTATGGATTGTAACCTTCGGCAGTGACTGCGCCGTCCCAGAGGTAGCGATAAAAATCATCTTCCTGTATTGGGGCTGCAGGAAAAATAATTAATCTTAATATTATGCCTGGGATCACCAGCAACCAGATAGATTGCCGGACACCGGCCAATATGGGGATTAGGAAAACTAACCCAAAGTAAGTGATGCCAGCTAGCATCATTAGTCCTACATATTCTAGTAACGGGCGATCAACCCACTGCCGCATATAATCAAATTCGGGTGCTAGCAGATAAAGGCAAATAAAAATAAACGCTAGTAGCCCCTGCCCACACAAAAAAAGAGGCCATGCCTTGTGGTGAAGTACTGCGGTCACGAACCTCCGCCGACTCCCCCTCCATAGCCAGCATTGTTATAGCTGTCCTGGTCGAGTGGGGCGCGTCGAATACTGTGCCGAGCTATAGACCAGTCGAACTTGTGCTTACGTATGGCTTTAGTTTCCGTAAGTCGCGCTGCTAGCTCGGGTTGCGCGTAAGACACTAAATGATCCAGCACTGCAGAGTCGTCGGCACCGAACGAAGATTTGCGCCATTCATATAGGCTAGAAAGTGTGAGTTCGCCTCGACGGTTAATATCGACGCGTTTGTCGTCATTGACAAATTTACGCGCTGCCTCTTCAAGCTGTGAATGTACCAAATTCCCGGTGAACGCTTGGGCGCCTAAGTCAGGACCGCTTTTACTGCCATCATAAAGCCCATAAACAAATAGGGAATCAGGCCAATGCCGCTGTAATACATCCTGCTCAATTTGCTCTAACGAAAGTGCATGTCCTTCAACGTTAAATATTTGTTCCTGCCACCACTCCCCGGGAGCACCGGGAGTACCTCGATACTTGTCCACTTTTCGAGGCGTTTTACGTGCGGCCAATAGATAAATAACGCCCGTATTGTGCAAGTTTAACCAATAGGCGAGTTGCTCATCTCGATTTAAAAGGCTAATCGGTATCTTTTGCAAACCGGCCAAATATGCTCCGGTGTATTCAACCCCGCGGCCTTTCATGGCATTAAAGTCGAGCGTGGTATAGCTTCTATTAGATTTACCAAATACCTTGATTAGATCGTTTAGCGCTTGGTGATTAGGAGATGAAGTGCTGTTGGGATTATGTACTGTCCACGGACTAGCTGATGTTGCTGGCATTTCTGCTGCTATGCCTGCGGAAACTACAAAGATCACCACTAGAGCAATTGTAATAAGTGATTTCATACCAAATTCTCCAATTCTATCTTTATACATAAGACCTCGAGTACTCGGGCAATATTACAAATCACCCATCGTCCTTTCCCGCAACTGACGGGTTGCCCTTTCGCTTTATTCAACCTGGTCAACGGCATTTTGTTCTTCGGATGTCGGCAAGCATCTAGCTAATGCGATGTATTGAGTATATCGCAGTTCTAAATCGGTGCATTCGAGTCACGACAGTATTGTGCTCTAGCCAAGTTCAAGCATTTTTTCTCACTTAATCACGCTGGCCTATCTTGGCGCAATTGCTTACAGGCAAAGGTAACAAGACTTAGAACAATTGCTGTAGCTACAGCGCTTCCGATGTTTAACCACCCCAATGTTGCTGACCAAACGATGGCATACCCGATGCAGCCAGAAAGCAACGCGTAGTACAAAAATGCTGGCAGCGTCTTACGAATTATTAGGCCTTCCTTACCAAGTAATCCGACCACAGCAGACGCCGCAACTACATTGTGAACACAGATAATATTTCCAGCCGCGCCACCGACAGCCTGTAGTGCAACTATCCAGGTGGGGTCTACTCCAATCCGTTGCCCTACACCAAATTGAAACAATGAAAAGGTCATATTGCTGACGGTATTGCTGCCGGCTACAAATGCGCCAAATCCACCAATAAAAGGTGCAAAAATCGGCCACGCTGACCCGGCCATTGCGGCTACTCCTTCTGCCAGTGCATTTGGCATTTTGGCGAACCCCGCCAGACCATCGTGCGAATTTAGAAATACCTGCACCATGGGGACGGTAAATAGTAGTGGTAATGATGCTTTAAGCATCGTGTGACATGAACCTTTAACCGCTCGCCCATAGCTCGCAATACTCATACGGTGCAAAAATAATGTCGCGAGCGACACAACAATAAATATTGTACCGGGTAGATACAGGGGCTGAATGGCGCCAGTTCCAACCGATGAATTGAAAATGTTAGACCATGACAATGAAACTGATTGGATAAGGCTTTTTACACCTAGTTCCGGTATCCGGGTAATTATCAGCAGCACGGCAATCAAAAAATACGGTATCCATGCAGAAAACATCGACATGGATTTATTTCCCTCCGGACTATCTTTGATATCGACAACCCCTGTCCATTCAGGTTCCCATTGTTGCTTGTCTGGAAACTCCCACGTGTCATCCTTTGTGGGGATGAGCCAGCCAGCCTTAGCCGCAGGTACAACAACCGCTAAACCAATCAATGCACCAATAAGGGAAGGAAATTCCGGCCCTAGAAGGTGCGCGACAATCACATAAGGTATGGTCATTGAAAATGCGGCGAATAAGGCAAACTTCCAAATTCGCAACCCATCAACAAATGACCGACGAACACCAAAAAACCGTGTCATAAGTGCAACAACAAACAGTGGAATTAATGTTCCGACCGCCGCATGCAGTATTGCGACCTTGGTGGCGATCATTGTCAATAATGGTCTACCAACCGACTCTGCTGTGGCACCAGCTATTCCTGCCTGTTGAATATACTGATACACGCTATCATCGCCTGATAATCCCGTGTTTACCCCAACTAGTATCGGCGTGCCTAGAGCCCCAAAAGAAACGGGGGTGCTTTGGATAATCATACCCGCGACCACTGCGGCCATCGCGGGAAACCCTAATCCGACCATTAACGGAACGGCGACTGCTGCGGGTGTTCCAAAACCGGATGAGCCCTCGATAAACGAGCCAAATAACCAGGCGATAATAATGACTTGTACACGTCGATCTGGTGAGATATCGGTAAAGCTTTTACGGATAACCCGTAACGCGCCACTCTGCTGAAGAGTGTTCAATAGCAAGATGGCACCGAAAATGATGTATAGCAACGTGGCGGCGACAATAATGCCTTTTACGCTGGCCGCCGCGACTTGATTAAACGATAACTTCCAAATTCCAAGCCCAAGGCCCACGGCGGTAATATAGGCCAGCGGCATCGCCCGGCTGGCTGGCCATCGTAGCCCCACCAGAAAAATGGCCACGACCAATATAGGTAGGAACGACAACAAAGACAAAAGGATCGTATTCATTGTCCACTCTCCATTCTAATTGCCAAGCGGCACGAATTGACTCGTGCCGACGTTGATTCAGTATTTTGTATCCTACCTAGTTGATCTACCCTCTCTAGACTAATGTAGAATACCGACCCTGCTAACGAGGGTTGGGGTGGTGCGACATGTTCTGCATGATATCCAAATCCCTCTCTATGCAAGGTGGAGCTTGAATAATTTCGAGGTCGGTTAATGTCGCGACGCGCGGTCTTAGCTGCCACGGTTCGTTCAAAATGCTCGGATCGTATACCGTCACATCCCAGTGTAAATTGTCACCGTCGCGTCTTATACGTTCAGTCACTTTAAGGTCAGTCGTATGAAAAGAGCCATCGTCAGTCAACCAAGTAGTGTCATCGAAATTTTCCGTTTCGACAACTAATGTATCTCCATCCCAGTGACCAATGGCATAGCCTAGTGCGCTGGCTTCGACATCAGTGCGATGACCTCGTCCGTCAGTTGGGATTACCCTAAAATAGTTTCCATTAACATCGTCATACAAAAATACAATTTGGTCTTCTTGCTGCACAATTTTGTCGGGCGGACCAATGCGGGGAACTCCTGGCGACAAACATTTTAGAATAGGGTCTTCTTCTACCTGTCTTTCCGTAAGATCCTTAACTTTTGCCATTGCCTCGGGTTTATAGCTAGGGCGATCCGGCGCTGCGAATGGACCTGCTGGAGCCGCAGGTGCCTCTTCACAATCTACCATGCATATTGAATCCCCAATTTTTACGTCACGCACAAAATCGATGCCTGATCCATTTGCCCAATTGCCATTTAAGTCAGGTCGGGAATCTTCAGTTTGGGCGTGGCTGGTGCTAGCTATGTTGCCGAGAACAAATAGTGAAAGGAAAATAACTTTGTGAGAGAAATCAAAAGGAACCACGCTAAAATCAAATTTAATGTTTTTCATAATTAACCGGATTATCGAGATGTTGAAATTTGATAAAAATGCTTATCTGAATAGGTGATTCGATATATCCAACCACTCTTCAAGTTCTCGTCGATTGGCGCAGCACCGGTAATGGTCACCGGCTTACCGTCGCCTAATAACATAGCTTTGGTAACTCCTGCCTTTCTAAAAAACGCAGTAGGTGCGGTTTCGAGTTCCCATTTAGTAACAGTTCCAGATTCATCGGTTACTTCTAAATGAACGAATGAATGCGGGTTTATCCACTCGACCTCGGTAATGATTCCGGTCAGACTAAATTCGTTATCGTAACTAAAAACACCAGCCACCGAGTGATGGGCGACCGCTGCCGGCATTCCAGCTAATACAACAAGCGTTAAAATAGTTTTTAGAAATGTGTTCATAAATTTCATCATAATCAGAGAATTCGACCAAGGCAATTATATTGTTGTCGACATTCGATTTACAAATCGGGTTTTTTGCGGGATTTCTAGCCCGGATCGCGTGCGTTAACCAGTGTGGTGATACCGGTAGTTGATTCAATTCGTTTTTGAACAATCTGCTGATAGGCGTCGCTTTGATACCATGCCATAGCTTGCTCGGGTGTTGGAAAGCTCAAAATAACGGTTCTTGGAGCAAGCGCCTCACCTTCTAAAGACTCAGTGTTTGAGTCAGTTACAAGTAACTTTATTTCGTGTCCGGCTTGAGTTGCGCGCACGCCTTGTATGTATTCCTGATACATGGCTTGATCAGTAACTTCGTATTGAAGAACTATATAGGCGGTACTGTCGGTTTCTTGTGCGGCACTGATTCCAATCTGACTTAAAAGCCCGGTCAGTAAGACAAAAACCCAGCCTTTGGAGGTTATTCTCCCAGCAATTTTTGCCAAAAACGTCGATATTCCAAATTGATTGTGAACTGAATTATTCGTCATGTTTACTTCCCTCAAGGTATGCCTCTGAAATTTAGTAGCTAGTCTACTATCGATGTAGCTGTCAGTAACCCAGATTCTGTTCGGGGCTATCTTAGAACAGTATAAGCTTATCAAGTGGTGAGGGTGGCCCTTTTGAACTTTATAATTCTTTAGGTAGGGCACGTTGCATTATGATAGCGATAATTATGATCTAAGTGACCGGATGTTCAAATTGGTGTGCTAAATGAGAATTTGGGATGTTAGTCCTGCGTATCTGAATCGACAAAGCTTGCTCGGAGAGCATAGAGAGCTGCATGGTTTAGTTTCGATTTTGGTAAACAAGAAGAAGGGCTACGCAAGACACCCTGAAACACTTCGCTGGGCTGGTTATGGGTGGGCTATAAGAATCCGGCATCTAATGCTATCGAAAGAAATGCATTTGCGAGGCTACATCGATAACACGCCAGTTTTGATGCGTAGCAATAAAGGAGAATGGCCGACAGAGTATATTGATACGCCTTCCAAGCAACTGGACATCTTAAAAGAAAAGTATCTTGAGAATGAAAGTGGCCGCCTGTCGTTACCCAAAAACGCTCAGCAGATGTGGAGCCAGCATAAATATTCGATACTAGCGAGAGACCAAAATTTGTATAAGAAGATTGGTCGAGAGGTAGCAGTAGTTAAGCGGAATGAAGATTTTTCCGAACTCGCAGATCTGCTATCAAAAAGCCTAAGAATTCCGCCAAGTACCGGAGGTATTCGGAATGCACTTCAGCATATGTGGGGGTATATTTCTGCCAATTCGCCCCCTGATTCGCTAGCTAATAACATTAGTTCGTTAAGTAATTTGCTTGCAGCGACTCAGCACTATTCAATCGAAACGGGTGAACCATACTTGATGAACTCTACGGCTCTTGGCGAGCTCGGTGTGTGGCTCTAGTCTAGGCGATTAGTCGTGATATGCTGACATCCTAGAAATAATCACCCGCGATCGTGATAATACTCAACCGCGCTTAATGGATACTTATGACTATGACTAAATATCGGTTTTTAATGAATTTAGAGAGGCTCCCGCAAAAATTCTTGTCAGTACTGTTGTCGACGTTAGTGATCAGCGTTTTTTGCGTATCGAATGTTTATGCTCAAGCGCCAGCGGTTCCGTCAGACAAGGAGAAGGCCGATTGGACAACATCGTGGGCTGAAGATGCTGATATTGAGCTTGAGTATAGTTTTGATTCTAGTGGCCCAGATGCCTGGGATCCGAAGGAACACCCCACAGTATTTATTTCGACCGAGGGTCCTGGCTATGGCGGTTTAATGAGTGGCGTTGTGCATCCTGGTATTGTGATTGTGGATGCGAACACACGAGAAGTAGTAGCCAGTCAATCGTATGATGTATTGAGCTGGGGCTGGACCAGCGTGTTTGAATCTCATGGACTGGGTGTGTCGCCTGACGGTGAATGGATTTATTTACCAACCGGTGAGGGTGCAACATTGACGATTGGCGACAATGCTGGTCGTTATCTGGTGATAAACGCCCGGACGCTAAAAGTTGATAAAGTAATAAAAATAACCGGTCAGGCCCATCATGCATCTGCGTATACAACTCCGACGGGCGATCCCAGAGTTATGTTGTACGGCTGGCAACAACCACTTTTTGTGTTGGACCCAAGCGATGATAATAAAGTGATTGGTGCGGTGTCGTTACAGGATCAGGGTATTGAGGCTTATACCTATTTTGCGTCACCTGATGGTGACAGTATTATTGGTACCGGTAGATACCGCGATCGTGAGTTGCGTCAAACCCAAATGGATCAAACCCTGGTGTTTGTTAATCCCGATACCTGGGCAGTTGATCGATGGGTAAAGATTAATGACAGTGAGCCAGCAATGATGGCATTCACTTCGGACAATAAATTTGCCTATATTGCCGGTGCTCGGCATAGCGTTGTGATGAAATTAGACCTCGCAGATAATGTCATGGTATCGGAAACCCGTTCCGGTGTTGATGGTCCTTACGGCGTGCATTTAGGCTGGGATGATCGCTATTTATATACTATTGGTAAAGGCGAAGGCTCACACAACCGCGGTAAAATGGTTGGCTTGGTCGATTCCACCATCATGGAAGTACCCGGGTCGATTCCTTTGGACAAGTATTACACGGGATGCATACGTGGAGACCACGGCACACTCCATCCCGACCCAGAAGCAAACGAAATGTGGATTAGCTGCAATTCGAGTTTCGAGATGGTTGTTTTCGACCTTGATTTGAAAGATGTTGTTGAGAGAATCGCTACCCCTAATGGTGGCAGCACTCACTCCGGGGCCTTTGTTACTTACGATAACGGCTGGGATGGCCCAGGTGAGATGGTATCCGACCAAAACGGTTTACATGGAAGCGCCCTGGAATTAAAACGGCTGATTAATTCCAACTAACCCTATATCGCTTGTCTTGTAGTCAGCTGTTTCATGATTTCAATAAGCTAACAATCACAATAAACCAATGGAGTTAGACTCCATTGGTTTACAGGCTGGGCGAGGTTTATTGGGAATAAAACTCAGGGTCTGAGTGAACTACCTTGCCGCCAACGATGGTTAGCACCGAATTTAGATTCAGAATCTCATCTTCAGGCACGGTTAAATAATCATCGCTCAGTACTGCGAAGTCAGCGTGCTTGCCAATTTCAATGTTGCCCAGATCATTCTCATCGTGAGAAAACCAGGCGCTACCGATGGTGTAAAGCTTTAGCGCTTCAAGCCGAGTTATCTTTTGGTCGGCATTGATTTCATCACCCAGTACATTCTTACCGGTTGCCATGTAATAAATCGAATACCAGGGATTCATTGGATGGCCGACGGTGCTGTCGGTTCCACCGCCGACTCGAATACCACTATCGACGATCATACGGAACGGTGGTCCCGATTGGTCGGTGCTAAAAAATCGCTGATTTTGTACCGTTACCCCAGCGCCTATCGCGATCAATCGATCTAGAATTCCTTGCTCTATCTCATGTACGTGGGTTAGCGACCAGTGCAGATCTGCAATTGGAGCTATTTCGTTAGCTGTCTCAAAGGCCTTGATATGATAGTCATTATCTTCCTTGCTGCTTGAGTGTTCTTGCAGTAGCCAGCCCCTGCGTGCCGCAAGCGCGGTAGCATTATAGAATTGAATGCTCTTGGAATCGTTGACCGTATGCTCACC
>DNHK01000316.1 GCA_003485905.1 Gammaproteobacteria bacterium
TAGCTCGTTCCTTACAACTCTCTTTTTATAACAAAGACTATGTGGTTTCTGAATATCGCCACATAAGGATATTTTCTACTCGCCGGGGGAGGGCTCTGGCAAGTAACCGGATTGGCGCCAAGTACCCGGCGCCAATCCGTTTTTTTTAGTGGGTAGAACGAGCTACAATGTCCGTATGAGCACCACTATAAATATTAGCGCTGCCGAGGTTATTTCTCTAGCCAGCGATTTTCTGTCTCCTTATAGCGAGCAATTTGACGGCACTAAGGTCATTCTAAAGATTGCCAATGCGGTTGACGGTGATCAGCAAAGCTTGGTTTTTGTAGACTCTGAAGCCGCAGCACGTACTTTGCTTGAGTCATTTCCTGCTTTACTGATAACTACCGGCGCGCTGGCCGATTTGATTATTAGTCTGCATGATTCTGATGAACTGAATATTGCTATAACGGCTAACCCAAGGCTGTGCATGGCTTTGGTGCGTGCGCAAATCGATGATTACGATGCGACAGATTCAGAGTGGCCAGAAATTCATTCGAGTGCGCAGGTGCACGAGTCTTCTTTATTAGGTAAAGATGTTCGAGTAGGCCCGGGTGCAGTGATCGGTGCTAACGTTCGGATTGGTGACGGATCGATCATCCGAAGTAATTCGGTGGTTGAACACGATGCTGAAATCGGCAAGCAATGCATAATACATGCTGGTGTTAATGTGGGTTATGCGTCTAAGTTGGGCGATAAAGTGACCGTAAAGGCTAATACCGTCATTGGTATGGAAGGTTTTGGCTTTGTACCGGATGAGAATAAATATTTTCACCGAATGCCACATAGTGGGCGAGTGGTGATTGAAGATGATGTGGTCATTGGCGCTTTATGCAATATTGATCGAGGAACTTTGGGTGAGACCGTTATTCGAAGTGGTGTCCGTCTAGATGCCATGGTTCATATCGCACACAATGTAGAGATAGGTAGGGATTCGATTATCACTGCCCACTGCGTGATTGCGGGTAGCTCTAAGGTGGGGGATCGGGTCATGATGAGTGGTCAAACTGGAGTGCTAGACCATAAGTTTATTGCTGACGATACGGTATTTGTGCACCGGGCGGGGGTTACAGAGGATATTACAGAAGCCGGAATGTATGCAGGTATACCCGCGCAACCGTGGAAAAAGTACGTCAAGCAGTTAGGGCTGATGAAGCGACTAGATCGCCTGGAAAAGCGCTTAAAAAGTCTTGAAGATAAATAAGTGGCTCTGCAGTTGTGTGCAGGAAGTTTTGTTGACCTGAATTATCGAAGCAAGGCATTGAATAACTTCCTTTGTGGATTGCATGTTTAAAACACTATCGCTAATTGTTATTCCCCGGCTTTATGTATGGTTTACGTATCTCGTAATGTGTACCTGCAGAGTAAAGTGGTATGGCAATGATGTTATTGCCTCGATGCGGCAAAATAAGCAACCCTGGATTTGGTCTTGTTGGCACGATAATGTTGGTGTTGCTGTTTGGTCAGTAAGAGGCGAGAACATTCATATGTTGGCGAGCGATAGTAAGGACGGTGAATACATTGCTCGTGGTATTCGTGCTTTTGGTCATTCTACGGTCAGGGGTTCAAGCTCACGAGGTACTACTAAAGCGACACGTGGGTTGTTGCGGGCGCTGCAACGCAAACATAATGTTTCTATAACGCCTGACGGCCCAAGAGGGCCTAGATATAAAGCACAACCCGGGGCGTTATGGGTGTCCGTTATGGCCGATAGTCCGATTGTGCCCTATCATTTTGAAGCTAGCCGGCAATGGGAAGTTGATAGCTGGGATCGTCATAAAATTCCTAAGCCGTTTAGTACGGTGCACATATGTGTGGGGGAGCCATGGTGGGTTTCACGGGCTGAATTAAAGGCGAATTCGAAGATAGTATTGGCTGAGTTTGAACAACGCATGATGATCAATGCTAAGCGAGCACTGCGGCTTGCCGGTCGTCCTGAGGATTGAGTTGTGTTGGGTGATTTGTGGCTAAGTTTTTATGTAGCCTTTTGTTCAGGGGCAGCTGATGCAAAGAATTTTTCTATAAGGGTTGTTGCGCCTATCAATGTGCTTAGTAACAACAATGGCCAGATAGGCATCATATACCGCACTAAACCTGCTTGCAGAAGTGCGACCAGTAAATAGTAACTCTGTATTGCAACGGCAATTACAAACAGTGGGGTAATATGCGACGGGATTTCTTTAGCGCGAAGCCAATACCTGACACCGTAGAAAATGTATGCAATGTTGAGTAGAAAAGAAAAATAGAGGAAGGGCTTAATAATGTAGGCTGCTGTTTGTCCAGATTCACCTAAATAGTATGGTGATTGCGAATTAGGCATCAGTTCTGAAGTGATATTTAGTTGGTCGTTATATTGTGCAGCAAAAGCCGGGGTCTGTAGTTCTCCTTGGGTCCATAGCGCATAGAAATTGACCGCAACGTCTTTTAAATATTCTCTCGTTGCCAGCATTAATAGTTCGCTGGCAAGTCGTGATTGAAAATCAGGTCGACTAAGATTGCTACCACTAAGTTCGAGCATTTTGTCCGCTTGTCTGAATCTTAGATAATCGTAGTAGTTGAGTGAGAATAGAAATTGGTAGTCCCAGTTATCGCTAAAGTATTTATTCTTAACCTCAATGGTATCAGCCAACTCTTGCTGCCAATATTTGATGGGTACTGGGTAGCTGGTTTTCTGAGGATCTACAGACATCAGACTAAATTTTCCGACTAGCTGGTTGCCCATAAAAGACTCTGTCGCTGTCGTACCGTGATTGGCGTAGCGGTAGATCATTCCTGAGGAAGTTACGATAGCGAAACCGGTCAGTAAAAATACAACATTTCTAAATATCGGTTTAGAAGTAGGCTTGTTCTTTTGAAAAATCTGATTTAGCAACATCACGGCAGGTACACACAAGAGCGCCCACGCTGCACCCTTAATGAGAACCAGCCATGCGAGTAGAGCACCGGTTGCTGCCCAGTAGAATTTGCTATTGAGGTTTCTACGTAACTGGAAAGCGACAAAAACGTTTAGTGAGGAAAAAAACAGTGGTTCGCTGAGTACAGTGAAACAATAGCGAATGTATAGTGGGTGGAGACCGGCTCCGATAACTATTAACACACCAGCAATTGCGGAATCAGTAAAACATCGAACAGAATATCCGAGGAAGCAAAGTGAACTGATTAATAACCCTAGTTGGTAGTATTGAATCCCGATTAATTCACGATCGAACAAACGAATGGCGTCTAAAAATAAAGGATAACCAGCGCCGCGAAATGCTTGAAAATTTAGGTAACTACTACTATCTGGTACCAGTGATGGGATATTTGGGGGAACTGCGTACCAAAAGCTAAAAACACATAGGCCAAGCAGTCCTAATACAAGCGGGTATAGATGATAACGTGCAGCCCGTCGGTCGAGGTCCCAGAGATAACTAACCATTTCTAAACCGGTAAAAAGTTCTAATTGCTTTGAACCAATCCGCTAAGCCAATTTTTTTACCATCTGCCACTGTGCGTGGGTAGTACCTGATAGGTACTTCTTGAATACGAAGGCCTCCAGCCAAGACTTTGCAGGATAACTCATGATCTAGTTCAAAGCCGGTGGTTACGAGTTCCATATTGCATAACAGCTGCGCTGGAAAGAGCTTGTAGGCCGTTACTGTGTCGTTGAGTAAACGGCCAGTGAATAACCATGCAAAGAGGCTAATACTGCGGCCTCCTAAGTAGGCAGCCCAGCTTTGTTCTGGATGCTTGGCGTTGACAAGATTCTTTACAATGCCTTTGTCTAAATCTTTCATGTATCGACTGCCATATACGACGTCAATATCGCCATTTAGCACTGGAGGTAAAAGAACTAAATAGTCTTGGGGGTCGTATTCAAGATCAGCATCCTGAATTAGCACGAAGTCACCGTTGATAGATTCCAACCCCGTTCTTACCGCCTGACCTTTACCACCATTCACGGAATGATTTAATAGTCGCACATCGGGAATGTTTGCTACGATTTCTGCGGTACGGTCTGACGAGCAATCATTTACAACAATAATTTCGAGTTTCAGGTCCAGTGGTGTGATATCTACTTTGCCAATGCGCTCAATTAGCTTACCTATATAGGCTTCTTCGTTATAGGCGGGGATGACAATTGACAGGGTTTTGCTCAATTTTCCTGCTCCGCGGAGTTATTAAACTGTTGTTTTTGTTGTATTGCAGGGGGGAGACGGACCTGAATTATATCACTGTACTTTCTGTTAACCCAGAATTGGGAAGTCAGAAATCGCAATGAGGTAACAAAGGTTCTCTTTGATGTTACTAGGCGGCTCTTCTACAATACTTGCTATCTAATAGGTTGTTGAAGGCGCGATTGCTAAATTGAATAAGAGGTCGCACATGATAGCAATACGGAGGAAGCTGCAATTTAAGCGGTCGAGATTTGACAACTAATCAAAAAACCCTAGCAACCCCGTTGCGCGTAATTGTATTTACGGGCGGGCGAGGTTCGTCGTCTATCAGCAATCAATTGGTGGGCGTCGCAGGTGTAAAACTGCAGTTCATTATTAATGGCTATGACAATGGATTATCTACTGGAGAAGTTAGACGTTTCCTAGGCGATTCGTTAGGCCCATCTGATTTTCGTAAGAATGCGTCGCGGCTGGCTTTACTGCTCGCTAGCTGTCAACCTGAGCTGATTACATTGCTAGACTTGCGATTGCCGGATCCCTGTAGCGATGCGGAGGCATTGACGTATTTGGGTGGTATCGATAGCGTGAATCTCGCAGACGGTGCTATTGCGCAGAGTACCTTTGGCGATACTCTCAAAATCAATTTAGATGCGCTCACTAAAGAAACGCGTAAGGCGTTGGCGGCCCGAGTCGAACAGTTTCTTAGTTTCAAGCGTGCGGAAAGCCGTTCTTTTAAGTTTGCCGATTGTAGCTTGGGAAATATTATTTTTGCAGGCAGTTACTTGCTGAGAAAGAGAAAATTCAATGCTGCAGTGGCTGATTATTGCGCTTTGCTTGGCCTGCCTGACGATCTCATTTTAAATGTTACTGATGGTAAAAATGCATTTTTAGTCGCTAAAAATACGGATGGGGGAATTTTGCAAGGAGAGGAAGACATAGTTGATGCCAATCGCCGAAATAAGATTGACAACATCTATTTACTCTCTCAATCCGATGCCGCTAAATTGGGCCAGCTAAAAGTATTAAAGGATAGGGCGTTAAAGTTAAGCCCTAAGGTCAAAGAATGCATAGCTGGTGCTGATTTGATTGTTTATTCGCCAGGAACGCAGCACTCCAGTCTGTTCCCCTCTTATATGACGCCTGGATTAGGTGAGCTACTCGCCGCCAATACTCGTGCATTAAAGTTATTGATTACAAATATTCATGAAGATTCTGAAATCGCGGGTGCGGCAGCTACTGATATTATTCAAAAGGCCCGGTATTACTTACAGGAGAAAAATACCAAGTCATTGCCCGAACCGGCCCTCATTACCCACTACATTATCAATAGGCCTGAGCAAAACACTGCATCTGATAACTATATTCCGGAGGGTGAAATTGAGCGAATAGAGGACCCTCGTCAGGTGCGAATTAGTAATTTTGAGGATGGTGCTAGTGGGCAACACGATACCGGAAAAGTTTTATTACCATTTATCGACATGGCGCGTCGCCAAAAGCACAAACCACGGGTAGCGGTAGTATGTCTGGATACTACATCTATTAATAAAATTGTTCAGACGATACGTGAAATGCAGCGGGCGAAAATAGAATTGTACCCTTGTGACGTTACTGTGTTTTACAGCAGTAATCGAGAAATCTCAGATAGTCTGGTTGCCGAAAGTGATTTGAGCCTTTGTTATGTTGCTCCATCGACGGACGGTGAAACAAACAATCAGCAGTTAGTCGCGAAGGCTGTCGCTAGCGATCATGATTTTGTTTGTATGTTCGAGTCGTCAGGCATGTATTTTGGTAGCGATATCGTGGCATTGGTTGCCAATTTGAATCAGGAGAAGGTTGATGCGGTGTGGGGTAGCAGACGTTTGTCACTGACTGACATTCACCAATCCTATCGCTATCGGTATCGTTCCCATTTACTAAAAGGCAGTGTTAGTTATATTGGTAGTCACGTTTTGAGTTTGGCGTATCTGGTTTGTTATGGACGCTATATATCCGATACTTTATCTGGTTTGAAGTTGGTGAAGACTGAGCATCTGGACCGTAGCTCAGATTGGATCGATGATCCGAGTGCAAACCAGTATTTACTTGCAAGATTATTGCGATCTGATGGGCGATCGTTTGAAGTGCCGGTGGATTTTCTACCTATGTCTCCAGATCAGGTCTCTCGTACGGGTGCGATGGATGGAATTAGGGCGCTCAGAGTTATTGTTATGCAGCGTATCAGAGCTATATTCAGCTCCAACGGATGAGCGAACTGCAGAATATAGAATGTGTCGTATTTGATCTTGACGGGGTTCTGATTGATTCGTCACGGCAACACGCTCAAGCTTATTCAGAGCTTTGGGCTTTTATTGGTATTGACGGTCCGGACTACTTTGATATTGCGGGCCAGAAAACGCTAAGTGTCGTTGAAAAATATATTCTTGGAACAGATATCAATCCGACCAGGATCAACGAGTTAGTTGGTTTTAAGCAGCAGCGCGCACGAGAGTTATTGATGGGTTCTAATATTTTGTTTCCTGATAGCAAGGATTCTTTGGAGCGAATCATATCGATAACCGATAGCACGGCCATTGCTACCGCTGCGTCATCCTATGTTGCAAACTATGCAGCAAGCCAGCTGGCCCCGAGCCGCCCATTTGATGCGATAGTAACTGCTGAGGATGTGAGTCGATCAAAGCCTGACCCAGAAGTATTCAATACAGCGATAAGGATGTGCAATTCAATACCAATTAAAAGCCTAATTCTCGAAGATAGTGCAGCAGGTTTATCCGCTGCGATACAAAGCGGTGCTCACGTCGCCTGTGTGCGAAGTGGCCTTGAGTTATCTAACGAGCGGTTTCTAGGGAGTTTTGTTAGCCTTGAAGAAGTGTCGATGTATCTAAGTGAAAATTTAAGCTAGATGAACTCTGTCGATAGATCTTTACTTATTATCCCCGCAGCGGGTGCTGGGTCTCGCTTATCTTATGGCGGTCCAAAATGTTTATTCGAAGTCGCTGGAAAACCGATGTTATGGCATGTGATCACTTGCCATAAAGAATTGGTTGATGATATCGCCGTGATCGTTAGCCCACAGTTTAAGACCGCAGTCGCGGAATTCCTTGAGACCGAGGCGATAATCAATGTGGAGTTATTTGTCCAAGATGAGCCAACCGGTATGTTAGACGCGATTATGATTCCAGCGCCTTTCTACATTGATAAAGGCGTGCGTTCGGTATCAATAAGTTGGTGTGATCAAATTTGTATCTCAGCTATCACCGCTCGAAATTTAGCCGATAGGCTTAAGCTTGCGGGGCCGGCTGATATGGTGTTCCCGACTGTAGCGATCGCTGACCCCTATATTCATATGCAACGGGATTCGAATGGAGTGATTAACAAGGTCCTGCACCGACGCGAGGGCGATGTTATGCCTGCGGTAGGTGAGAATGATTGCGGTTTGTTTGGACTCAATGCAACGGCATACTTTGAAGAGTTGACAAATTATTCAAATCAAGTCGAACTAGGAGTCGGTACCGGCGAGAGAAATTTTCTTCCATTTATCCCATGGTTATCGCAGCGCGGTACGGTAGAGACTTTTGCGGCGCAAGATTCAATAGAAGCCATAGGTGTTAATACTCGAGATGACGCTCTCGAAATCGAACGATATTGGAGTAACTTTTGAATAGCAGCACATTGCCGCAAATATCTGTCCTAATGCCAGTGTATAACGGGGCCAGATATTTGCGCGAAGCGCTGGATAGTATTTTTTCGCAGTCATTTACAGACTTTGAATGTGTACTCATTGATGACGGCTCTACTGATCAGACTACGGAGATCATTGAAAGTTATACGGACAGCAGAATTACTTATATTAGTGATGGTCAAAATGTTGGTCTAACCCAACGTCTTAATCAGGGCCTTGAAATTGCTCGAGGTAAGTATATTGCACGTCATGATGATGACGATATTTCTTCACCGCAGCGATTTGCGCAGCAAGTCGAACTTTTGGAGTCCAATCAGGATTATCTTGGTTGTGGTAGTCGGGTTGCCATCATCGATGCTGATGGTGATGTAATTGGAGGTAGAAATTTTGCATTGGATCATTTGGCATTGATGGATCAGAATTTGCTAGAGAACCAGTTCATTCATGGAAGTCTGATGTTGCGAAAAAAAGAGTTACTAGCTGTTGGTGGTTATCGGCCCTTTTTTGTTTACGCTCAGGATTACGATTTGACGCTTCGGCTCCAAGAGCACGGTAAGCTTATTAACCTTGAAGCGCCGTTGTATTCATTGCGTTATTCGAATGATGCGATATCTGCGTCTCGAACTGGTGAGCAAATGGCGTACGCGCAGCATGCACGATCAGCTGCTGAACTTCGTCGTCAGGAAAAGGTAGACCCTATCGACGCACGTAGCGTAACTGAGCTCGGCGATATAAATTTTGTTGCTCGGAATGATGCGACTGAGCGCTTACTTTATTTGTACTTACGTAGTGGTTATCGACAAAAAGCAAGAAAATGTATTGATCAGTTGTTGGAAGACAAGCAGAGTATTGGCTTGCAGCTGCGACGATTGCTTACCTATTTACCGGGTCCGTTAATGTCTTCTTTTGTTGTTATGCTAGACGTGTTACGAGGTGGCCTGAGGTGAAAATTGCGCTGGTTATTTCTTCTCTCGAAGTTGGTGGAGCCGAATCGCAGTTCCATTTAATAGCTTTGCAATTAAAAGACGATGGCCACCAAGTGGAAGTCTGGTTATTGCGAAAACGAGGTGACTTTATTGCGCCGCTTGAGAGTGCCGGAATACCAGTGCGGGATTTGAACAAACAAGGTAGGCTCGACCTAGTAAGGCCCACCATTAATATTCGACGTTTTGCCAGAGACTTTTTACCCAATGCTATTTTCTGCAGTTTACCGTCGGCGTGTCTACATGCGTTAGCGGCAAAGAGCGTGTGCCCAGGTGCGGTGTTTTGTTGGCAAATTGTCGCGACTAGATCTACGCTCCCGGAGTAC
>DNHK01000340.1 GCA_003485905.1 Gammaproteobacteria bacterium
GATGATGAAAAAAGAGGGCTATAAACCCGAGCAAGCCGCAGCTATAGAAGCAGTAGTATCCACCGGTGGGCAGATTATGCCACCGGTTATGGGTGCCGCCGCATTCATTATGGCGGAGATAATTGGCGAACCTTATCTAACCGTAATGCAGGCCGCGATCGTGCCGGCTATATTGTTTTTTGTATCGATTTTGTGTGTGGTCCACTTGCAAGCTCGCCAGCTCGGATTAGGTGGCGATGCGGCCCAGAATGAAACTAACCCAACAGAAAAAAATGCAGAATCACAGCCATTTTTGACGACACTGGTTGAAGGTCTGCCGCTGATCATTCCGTTTGTTGCATTAATTATAATGATGCTATTTGGATATTCACCATTTAAGGCATGCTTCTGGTCGATCATCACTTTGTTGGTTGCACAACTAATATTTCGACCTAAAGATTCCGGACAACTTGCTCAAAATATTGTGCAGGCAATTCAAACCGGCGCAAAGAATGCAATCCCGATATCGGTGGCCTGCGCGGCAGCTGGAATCATAGCTGGGATCCTTGCCATGTCAGGCCTCGGCGCAAAACTGTCTGGATTCATTGAAGTTCTTTCCGGTGGTATTCCGCTTGTGGCTTTAGCGCTCACTGCGATAACCGCGATCATCCTTGGCATGGGCTTGCCCACAACCGCAGCATATTTAATTCTGGCTACGGTCATCGCCCCGGCACTCGGGAATATGGGTGTGCCGCTGTTAACCGCCCATATGTTTGTTTTCTTTTTCGGCTGCATCTCGACAATAACGCCACCGGTAGCGTTAGCCTCTTACGTTGCTGCCGGCATTGCCAATGCAGATATCAATAAAGTTGGTTGGACCGCATTTCGGTTTGGTTTGGTCTGCTTCGTTTTGCCATTTATGTTCTTCTATGGTCCAGCGTTACTCGCCCAAGACACTCCGTTAAATATATTATCGAGCGGTGTTAGCGGCACATTTGGGGTGGTCTGTTTCGCCGCTGGCGTTGTCGGGTTTCTACAAACTAATCTAAGCAGTATTCCACGCTTGATATGTCTGATCGCTGGCGTGCTGCTACTTACACAGGGGCTGCTAACTGATTTCGTTGGCCTATTGTTAATGAGTGGTGTAGTTGCACTGATGAGGCCAGTAGCAACTCAGCAACAGTAGTTCTCGCAACTTGCCACAGCTACTCAGTCTGCTGTAGAAAAAACGTATAATCAGCCGCTGCCCGTAGCCTACAAGTGGATAACTATCCTGATGCTAAAATTCCATCTAGCATCAGGATGCTCATTCCTGATTGCTCGTTCCTTTCCTATAAAGATACTACTCCGGCCTTTCGTTACTAACACCACCTAATTCCACGCAACCGTATTCCGGTAACGCAATTGCCGTCCGATTCCACGCGTTACTACCTGTCAATGGTTTTACTAAATATTGTGGATCGACTACCGAATAGTCGCGCGTTAATTGACCTGTTTCTGACAGACTCAATCGTTCTGTGATCACCATATCTTCGCTATGCAACAAGCCAGGGTGCGGAACTAATACGCCAGCTTCAAATCCAGCGGTTTCAACCACCAAGACATCATCTTCATACCAACCAATAGAGTGCCCGGTCATACTCGGTTCAATATCGTTCGGATGCTCACGAGTATCCATATTGATCACTCGCACTGTATCCATAAACTCGTGCTTAATAACTATTTGATCACCAGACTGTGTGATTTCTGAAATACCACTGGGTTCACTCCAACCCCTGATGATGCTAGACGGACTGCATTCAAGCGCTGGATCATCAAAACGCTGATCATAAGCAGCCGATGCCATCCTGCCTGCTTCAGTAACTAATTCGCCATAACGGCTTGTAAAAAGTGCTGCCTGATCTTCGGGCGTACCACCTCCAACAGGGTTTCCACCACCGCCGCCAGGTCGACGATTGCGTGGCGCCGTTTGCCATGTACCAAAAAACGTATTGGTTTCTGTAGCGGCAACTGATTCAGCGGTTTCTTCAACATTGACGAACACCTCAGATCCTGCAGTTATTTCACCGCTGCGTGCCAATAGTGTCCCATCACCCAGTTCCGCATTGCGAAAAGAACAACCAAATGGATCACGACGGGCCGCGATACCCTCCAATGTTATCTCGGTACCGGGCTTAAGTAATTCTTCGGTCCACCCAGCACGACGTAAACCTGATGCTGCGCCCAACTCGCAATTCCAAGCCTTAGTATTACCATCTGCACCAACCACATCCAAATATATCCAGGCATGTGGATTTACAAACCTAAAACTTGTTACTACACCTTGAATCGTAAGTGGCTTATCCGGGTCGAAATGTGGTGTTGATGAATGATGAGCGTAGCTAGAGGCCATACCAAATATCAGCAATGCACTAATTGACAATGCGATGCCTGCAATTCTTAGAATGCCTGGTTTAATTTTTGCCACTTTGATCATTGTTATTATCCGTCCACGTGCAGTTTTATCGATTATTATGAGAATACTAATGATATTTCGTCATTATATCCAATTACCCCGGCTTTTCGATACCTAATATTACAATTACTGGTATCGAAAAACGTTTATGATCAGATGTGCTTGAAAAACTTGTGCTTGATCACTAAGCAAATCGTATTGGTCAGGCTGCACCCCCTGATACACTATTGGAGTGACATACCATGAAGAATGAACAGATGAATGAGAAAATCGACCCTCAAGTAATCGAACTGTACGATAAGTACTGTCACGGTCAGATAGATCGACAAGAGTTTTTTCGTCGTGCTGGCGCGCTTTCTTTAGGCGCAGCCGGCCTTACCATGGCGCAAGCTTTATTGCCGCGCTATGCCGAAGCTCAAACCATTTCCTTTACTGATGAGCGTATAAAAGCTAACTACGTAAACTACCCTTCTCCAGGGGGTAACTCAGGCGAAATGCGCGGATACCTTGTACAACCAGCCGGCGATGGTCCATTTAAAACGGTTCTGGTTATCCATGAAAATCGTGGTCTAAACCCACATATCGAAGATGTTGCCAGACGCTTTGCAGTTGAAGGGTTTCTTGCACTCGCACCCGATGGTCTTGAGCCGGCAGGTGGGTACCCTGGAAACGATGACGACGGCAGAACCCTGCAAAGCAACCTCGATGCCGGTAAGTTATTACAAGATATGGTTAACAGCGCTGAATTTCTTAGTAACCATGAACTCGCTGGCGAAAAACTTGGTGTCACTGGATTTTGCTGGGGTGGATATGCAACCAATTTCGTAGCTGCGCAACTCGGCGATAAAGTTACTGCTGGCGTCCCATTCTATGGTCGTGGCGTTACCGCCGAGGAAGCCTCAAACATCAAGGCTGCGCTACTAATTCAATCTCCTGAACACGACGAACGTATAAATGCCGCGTGGCCAGATTTTGAAGCTGCACTGAATGCTAGCAATGTTGAATTTGAGCGTCATATCTACCCTGGAGCTAATCACGGCTTTCACAATAATTCGACACCACGTTACGACGAAGCGGCCGCCAAGCTAGCGTGGGAAAGAACGGTTGGTTTTTTCAACCAGCATTTAGACGGATAGTCAGACCGGTGGTTTGAAATCACAAGTCCTACACATTCTGTAGATGGAAAAGGGGCTCTTGTTAGAGCCCCTTTTTTTCGTTTACACATTCAAAAGAACCCATGCATAAACAATCTAATCCACCTTATGCACGATCCTAAACCCCAAGCGTTCTAATAGTCCTTGCCAGCAGAAATAGCTGTGTTTTAATGCTGCGTTCAAACTTAATCATACAATCTAAATGAGAAGCACTATGACAATCTGGTGGCGACTAGCAGTTATTACAACAGCACTGGCGTTAAGCGCGTGCGATCAACCGACAAACCCAATTAATACCGCAGATGCACCGGACATGGTATTGCTGGGCGGTAAAGTACTTACGGTAGATGCCAATAATGCCACTGCAGAAGCCATCGCGATTACAGGAAATAGAATATCAGCCGTTGGTGGAACTACAGAGATTCGTGCGCTAGTCGGCGAGAACACATCGATCGTTGAACTCGATGGTCGAACTGTGATCCCAGGTTTAACGGACAGCCATATCCATGTTATTAGAGCAGGCCTTACCTGGGCGCAAGAGATAAGCTGGGCCGACATCCCTACATTGGACGAAGCTTTAGGGCGAGTACGTAATGCAGCAGCCAGTACGCCTGACGGTGAGTGGTTAATCGTTGCTGGTGGCTGGCACAAGTTTCAGTTCGTCGAGAAACGATTACCAAGCGCGGCGGAAGTCTCCGAAGCGGCCGGCAATCACCCGATATATGTTCAATACCTTTACGATACTGCGATACTTAATCAAGCGGCCATGAGCGCGTTAAGCATTGCCACCGATGCTGACGTTCCTCCCAATGGAACTTTACGGCTTGATGCCAGCGGAGCTCCAACGGGTGAAATTGATGGCACGATAGGCGTATTTCACCGCCTGCAAGGTGCTTTACCAAAACCTGATTTTGCTACCCAAGTGGCGGGCACCAAGCAGTTTATGGCTGAACTCAACCGCCTTGGCATGACTTCCTTTTCTGACGGCAGTGGCGGAAGCCAATACCCTGAAGGTTATAAGCCACTTTTTCATATTTGGCAGAATGGAGAGATGACTATGCGTGTTGCTTATCGCCTGATGTCACAAAACCGTGGTCAAGAACTTGCCGATTTACAAAATTTAACTCAGCTTTTACCACAAGGATTTGGAGACGATTGGCTACGCTTTAACGGTTTCGGCGAAGTAATCATTTGGGGAATGCACGATGGCTCACGAGCCCGACCGGAATTCAACCCCAGCAGTGAGGCAAGGGCCTCCTTGGTAGAAACGCTTACCTGGATTGCAGAGAATCGATATTCAATGGAGATACATGCTTCATCGGATTCAAGCGCCCAACAAATTTTGGATATTTTAGACGACATCAATAATTCAACACCCATCGCTGATTTGCGTTGGTCCATCCTACACATAGATGCCGCATCAAATAGCACATTAACGCGCATGAAAGCATTAGGCGTGGCTTATGGAATTCAAGACCGGCTTTATTTTGATGGGGAAACTTTAGTCGAAACGTTTGGGGCCGAACATGCCCGTTCAGCCCCACCGCTCAAAACGGCCTTGAATACGGGATTAATGGTTGTCGGTGGCACCGACGCACCGGCAGTTGGACCATATAATCCTTGGGTAGCTGTTCGTTGGATACTGGATGGTAAAACGGTTAATGGCGTGACAATCCGTAGTGCTGAAGAAATACCAAGTCGAGAAGAAGCACTACGAATGTATACTCAAAATGGCGCGTGGCTTCAGTTCGCTGAAAACGAACGGGGCTCGATCGAAACCGGAAAATTAGCCGATATCGCAATATTATCCGATGACTACATGAACATGCCGGTAGAAGATCTTAACCAAATAACCTCACTACTAACAATTGTTGATGGTGAGGTAGTGTATGCCGATGCACCATTCACTAATTCGGCGCCCTAGTGATCGATCTATAATAGTGATCTACAAGGCCACCTGCAAAAGCCATCGACAGTAGTTAGCTATAAAGGGCACTTTTACTAGCTTGCTAGATCGCCTGTCTAAAACCGGTAAACGCGGATTTGGTAGTATTTACTTGGAGCCTACGGGAGGTAACACCCTCCCCACGACTTCACCAAAACCTATTCTCGGATACCCTTCTTTTATACTAGCGCCACGAAAAGTAACCTCATCACCAACCTGTAAAAAACTACGTATCTCGCCGTTAGGTAGATTAAAGGTAGTTTTTCCGCCTTCTGATAACTCGTATAAACAAGCCGACTCATGTGGTGCCGGCCCCGAAATAGTCCCGCTACCGATTAAATCACCAGGGCGAAGATTGCAACCGCCGCTAGTGTGCTGAGCTACAATCTGGGAAATCGTCCAGTGAACGTCCAACAATCGATTACTACTGTTCTTGTGCGGTTCGTCATCATTTTCGCGCATTTTCTCACTGCTTAAATAAACGTCAATCGCCACATCTAGCGCGCCTTCCGCTCGGTTACGGTCAGAAGAGAGATATTCTAATGGTTCCGGCCAATCCGCACCTGGATGAGTTTGCGGAGCACGAAACGGGGCCAGCGCTTCAAGCGTTACTATCCAGGGTGACATCGAGGTTGCATGGCTTTTACCTAGAAACGGGCCCAAAGGTAGGCGTTCCCATTTCTGAATATCCCGTGCAGACCAATCGTTCACCAGACAAAATCCAAAAATATTATCTTCGGCATCATCAATAGCAATTGGATGGCCCCGCTTATTTCCGGCACCAATAATAATGCCCAGCTCCAGTTCATAATCAAACTTCTCGCTCGGTTTATAGGCTGGGATTTCTTTCTCCTCTTCAATTTGACCCAGGGGTAAATATATCGGCTCGCCCGAAACAACTACTGAGGAAGCACGACCATGATATGCCCTTGGTAGATAAAACCCATTAGCGAGTGGCTTGGATGTTCCAGACATAATCTTACGCATTCGCACCGCATGATGATGTGAGCATTCATAATCAGTAAAATCACCGATATCCATCGGCATCACCAAGGAAACATCTGCCTGTGCAACAAGCACTTCGCTACGAAATTTTATTGTCTGATCAGCTTGCGGCCCCTCGCTCACCAACATGGAAAAGAAATGATGTCGGGTTTGTCGCCACGCCGCTCGATTAAGAGACATAAACGCATTCATGGTGCTTTGCTGCAAAGTTTGCACAATCGAGTCTGGTAATGCACTCAATAACCCAGCCTGAGCACAGGCGCTAAGATCGAGAATTTGATCTCCTATACCCACTCCCAACCGTGCAACGGTATCGTTATTTTGAAACGCACAATAAGGTAAGTTTTGAATTGGAAAATCAACGCCTTGAATATTGGCTGATTCAATCCAGCTAACCGCATCTGCAGCATGTGTATGATCTAACATTTAATTCGATTCCTAAGCTAATAAAAAAACGAGAGCACCCCAACCGGAGTGCTCTCTATACACATTGAAATGATATTCGGCGCTACTCAATAATAATTAAATCTACACCAAACCTAGAGCTGGCCTAAGCAAAGTTAAGAGTACGCCAAAACATTACTCTGTAGAATCTTCCAGAGCAAAATAGTCTGGAGTACCACCAACTTGAGACAACATGCCATGATCATCACCAAACCACCAACCTAAATCCCAATCGTCACCGTTGAAGGTCATAATACCGACTTCCCAGCCACCGACGGGTCCATTGGTGGCAGGAATACCAAACAGGCTCTGCGTATTGTTCGCGGTAAGTAAAAATCTAATAACAACTTTATCGCCATCCGCAATTAAAGTACTAATCATATCCACTCGATCTGGAAAAGCACCACCCATTGGATATTCTGATTTAGCCGGTTCCTTAGCAAATTCTGCTAGGTGTAGAAATCCTGAACGAGTGTAAGTGTTATAAGGCCTACTATTTGCCTTCTTGGGGTACATCCCATCAGGAGCACCTTTGGCTTTATACGCATTCACCTTCAGTTTGTTACGATACTCCTGAGAGTCAATCGGATTTGCCAGTGCTTCAGCAAGGATAGCGTCACCAGTTCTGGTGGCAACATTTGAAGGCGGCACAATGACTTTTCCATCTGCCCGCGCCGGCATTATTGTTCCGAGCTGATTTAGTAAGCGGACCTCATCCGACATAAACCATCCATCAACAATTTTACCGTCGGCTAACTCAAGAATTGCCACCGCTTCAACATCAATCGATTTCCCCGTCGCAGGAATGCCGTAGAAATTCCCTTGGTGAGTGCCCTTAATCTGATATTGGACTACAACTGTACTACCTTCACCAATGAGTTCTATCACCTCTAGGTTTCGGTCAGGAAATGCTTCTTGTAGCGAATCAGACATATCGGCCAATTCGGATCCGTCAGCGTTATAGCTTAGATTATGAAATTCACCCCGTACCATTTTATAGTCAGCGCCCAAGAACTCCTGCTCTGCTTCTGGATCACCCAATACTTCCATATACTCTGCAACAATCGCTTTATTGCGTTCACGTTCAGCCCGCTCTTCCTGAGAAGGCGGTTGCGGAATTGGCGCCGCCGGCTGCTCAACCACTGCGGCAACGGTTTCTTCAACTGCCGGGGCCATATCGGGCGCGGCCTCAGTCATAGCCTCGGTACCTTGATCACTGCCACAGCCCGCTAATAGTATGAGCATAGTGGTAGCGATGCTTAGATTATAAATATTCCCTGTTAGTGTGCTTTTTGCCGACATTGCGTTCCTCCTATTTTGATGGAAAAAATTTAAAGATGTTAAAATTGTTAGACACCAAACAACGAATACTGATGCCTTTGCATTCTTGTAAATGGCCGCTGATTTTACTCTGCTTCTGCTATATATTGCTTTAAAAACGCCAATGCGGCCTGGTCAACGTCAGTCATTTCCGAGAATCGTTGGGAGATATAGTCGTTAGGAACGACCTCGTAAAAATATCCCAACACCGCAGTAACGTCAGTAATCATATCAGGATCAACGACAGCTTTCGCAAACCCTGAACGTAGTTCTGCCAAAGCCTGTGGCTCTGTCTCAGGTGGAGCGAGCAACATATTGTCGGCAACACTGCGCAAATCGAGCGCAAGTTTAAGCGCCTGCCAATACTCGCCAGACGGTGCTTCACCTTTCAAGCTTTCGTAGCCCTGCATAAACGTTGGTATTTCCGGTGCGAACTCACTACGTGGGTAATTACCGTTCGCATCTCTATAAGGGAACTGCCACAACGGGGCCACTATCCCTGGTTCTATAAGAGTAGACACCACTGCCGAACGATACCCAGCAAAGGTTCCGCCAAACATATTTATTTCGCTAGATTGAATCGCATTGCGTACCGTGTTTTCACTCGAATACCCGGTAATATATTTATGCTCCAACCCTAGACTGTCGATCGCCAGTCTAGGCATAATATCAAGGCTTGAACTAGTCCGAATACCCCCTAGTCGTATACCCTCGGCACTGAGTATTTGCGCTGATGACTGGAGTTCAACTGGCGCTATATCCTGCCGAGCGAACTGCATTACCGGTCCGCTACGCAACCCACCTACCACATCAAACTTATCTAATTCATAGCGAATCCCTGGCTCACCCAGTAAAGGCACAAGCAAGCTAATAGGCGCAAACAATACCGTCATACCGTCTGGGCGGGCACGCTCATAGGCATAATTTAGCGCTCTAATTCCTGCAGCGCCTGACATGTTTTGCACAATCACATTTGGATTGCCACTAATATGCTTACTCAAGTATTTATTAAGCAATCGCGCACTGGTATCCGTACCGCCACCAGGATTAAAGCCTACTAGTATGGTGATCGTCTTACCTTCGAACTCTTGCGAGTAAGCTGTAGATCCCACGCAAGCTAGTAACACTAGCGCTGATGCGATCACTATTTTAGAAAATTTTTTCATTACATTGTTTCCGCCAATCGAATACCGTAGCCATTGCCAAAACTGCTTTTGGCGTTATCGTTTCGATTTGCAGGTCGAAGATTTCGAGAATAATGCGTCCACGATCCACCACGTAACGGGCTGCGTTCGCAATCCCCCGTTAACCAGGCGCTGCCGTCAGTAGGCGCACCCTGATAATCCTCATTATAACAATCTGCAGTCCACTCCCAAACGTTGCCAACAGTATCATGAAGTCCCCAGGGATTGGCTTCAAATGCGCCAACCGGAGAAGTATAGTCCCACTGGTCGCGACCAACTTTGCCGGGACCTTTGCCGCAACAATCGTTGGGGCCATAGTTTCCGTACTCTCGAGTAACGGTATCGCCATTGGAAAAAGGTGTATCCGTTCCGGCACGCGCTGCAAATTCCCATTCAGCTTCTGTAGGTAGACGAAATTCTCGACCCGTTTGTTCGCTAAGCCAAGAAGCTAATGCGACCCCATCATGCCAGCTTACATTCGTCACAGGTCTATTACCTCTACCCCAACCCTCATCACCCGGAAGATCGCGACCAGTCGCGTTGGCGAACAAATCAAACAAATCAAAAGTGACCTCATACTTTGCGATTGAAAATGCATGAACAGAAACTTCGTGGACTGGTAACTCGTTTGCGTCACCCTCGCCGGCCATATCGCCCATCTTAAAAGTGCCGCTATTAATTTGAATCATCTCAGGAATCAGTTCATCCAGAGTACTCACGTCAGGATCTTGTTGAGCAAACGCGACTCCAAAAGAAGTTGCCAGGAGAAACATCACCCAAATTTTTAGGTTTTCAAATAACAGGCTGCTCATACCAATACTCTCCTTCTATCGTTCTTTTTAGAATTCTCGAAAAAATAACAACTAAATAAATAACCAGGTTGGTAATCCTTCAGGTAAATATGCGGGTAGATTTTCACTCAACCAGGACGGGTACCAAAACATGTGCATGACTCGATCGTAAAAAGCGATCATAAAAACCCATGCCGATAGCGCATAAATAAAACAAGTTTTCCTAACATAACCGCCCCATCTACTCAGGTATGCAGCAATAAACACCGGTAAGGCTATTTTTTGTCCCACGATTAGCATCAGTAGCAGCATAACGACCAAGTATAGAAAAAACTGCATCGCCTTTAATAATACCGCCTCTTCAGCTGCATGGCGGATGGTAGCTCCCCAACCCTTCCCCGCTAATGCTAGCGTACGCAAAGCTCGGGAATCATTTACAACAATAAAAAATGTGCATGCTATGCCGCAATAACTTAATAGCAGCGGAAACTGTTTGACTGAATTTGGCCAATCCTTAGCTACCCACGCTGCTCCACTAAATAGAAAAAGCATAATAATTGAATAAGGAACAGAAAAGACGGAAGCGCCAACAATTGATTCAGTGCTATTGATTGCCTTGCGCTTGTCAGTACCTCCCACAAGCTTTTGTTCGCGCTTTCGAACAATAATACCTCGCACCACCAATATCAGTGTGATCAGTATAGTCACGCCAATCACTATAACAATTGGCCGCTGCATCCATTCATATCCATCGTATATACGATTAGTCAAAAGATAGGCATTTTCCAGAATACTACCCAGAACCAGCGCCAAGACCAGCGGAGGCCTAGGCCAATCACCACGCTTCATCACAAACCCAACCACACCCATGATCAAGCAGACCACCCAATCGCCCAGATCACCACCACCAAGCCACGCCCCCATAAACACAAACATGATAATTGCCGGTACAATCATATGGCCCGGTAGAAAAGCCAATTTCGCAATATGTCGAACACTCAAAAGTAACAAGATAGTTGCAAAAATATTCGCAATTGCAATAGACCAAACCATGCTAAATGTGGTGCTTAATTGCGTGGTAAGCATTTCCGGGCCGGGCTTTAAGCCGACAATCAATAGTGCACCCAACAATATCGCTGCCCCCAAACTACCCGGTACTCCAAACGCTACGGTAGGCAATAACGATCCACCACGTGTAGCATTGTTTGCGGCTTCAGGGGCTATGACGCCACGAACATCTCCATGCCCAAATCGTGATTTTTCTTTTGCGGTTTGTACAGCATGTCCATAAGCAAGCCAATCGACGATAGACGCACCCAATCCCGGTAATATACCAATATAGGTACCAATGGTTGCGCAGCGCACGGCTAGCCACCAATGCGCTACCACATCTTTAACCCCATCCAAAATAGCCCCGCCTTCTACCTGTTCTTGATTAACGCTAGATATAGATCTATCCCGAATCGCGAGTTCCAGTAGCTCGGGTAGCGCGAATAAGCCCAACACCACTGGAATAAGTGGCAAGCCATCGATAAGGTAGTCTATTTCAAAATAGTATCTTGGAATGGCGCCGGAATCTGAGTAACCTACCGTAGACATCAACAAGCCCAAACTTGCAACTGACAAGCCCTTAAGCACTGACCCACCACTTAATGAACCCACCATGGTCAGCCCCAGAACGCCCAGCATGAATATTTCTGGAGAACCAAATGATTGAATTATTGGCCGAATTAAAGGCAGCGATATAGCCAACATCAATGCACCAAACACACCGCCAAATGCCGAGGTGGTAAATGCAGCCCCTAATGCGCGCGCAGCCTGCCCATTTTGCGCCATCGGATAACCATCCAATATAGTCGCCTGCGACGCTGACGTGCCGGGGACGCCCAGCATTACCGATGCGATTGTATCGCTAGTAGAGGTGACCGCGTACATACCGAGTAGTAGGGCAAAAGCCGACACTGGCTCCATGCCAAACGTGAACGGTAGTAATATAACCAGCCCTATTATTGTTCCCAGTCCCGGGATCACCCCAAGAAAAATACCAAACAATACACCGAGAAATAAAAAACCCAAGGTTGGCCATTGCAGTACCAGCAAGAATCCTTCTAAGAAAGCATCAGTCATCTAAGCTCATTTTAGGTTTGGGGATATGCATTTCAAATTGACAAAACATTGCAAGCTGAAGTCGTAGGAATGATGAAATCCTGACCTTGCGTGCGCGTGAACCGTACGGTAAATACGCTCAAGTTGATTCAATTTATACGTTATATAATCGTTTATAACAAGTTTATATAAATTTTATCGATCATCGATCAAACTATGGAGACCGTCCTGGCTTTGAAGCAGGAAATCAAGATCATTTACGCCGGAGGATAGAATACCTAATCGACTGTCCCTATTCGTATCTGCACGAGCAAATTTGACCGTCATTTTTCTCTCCAAAAAAAACGCCCCGGCACAAAATGCCGAGGCGTTAGATAGTTTGATCAGTAGAAACTGATCTATAGAGAACTCGGCTAATTTTCGCCGAATTTCGCCTGAAAGGTCATGCCATACATCGCTTCGCCCAAGGATTTAGCATTACAGCCAAAATTCAAGTTTCCACCTGCACCTGCACCGTAACCGACGCCACCACATGCAAACGTCTCGGTCAGATTATTACCCCAGAGAGCAATCTCATACTGACGATCATCCCCGAAGACATAACCAGCCCGGGCATCCAGATAGCCATTGCTAGTAGACTCGTCATAACCACCGGCATTCTGAACAAATGAATAAAAATACGGTGCTTCGTAACGGTACTTCATCATTAACGAAAGCTCGCCATTACCAAGCGGTATGGTATATACCCCCATCACGTTATAAGTCAGCTCGGGAGTATTGGTGATTTCTTTGCCCGGTGTTGCCGCAGACGCTGGATTCAATCCCGTTGTATCCACTACTTCAGTATCAGCGGTACCCAAGGCTCCTTGAAAATACCATTTTTCATTTGGAGCCCATTTAGCTTCAATTTCAATTCCCTTAATTTCAACGCCTGGGACGTTAACCAAGGCAGGTATGCCACCATAACTTTCGAACAATTGTAGGTCTTCCCATTCATAAAAGTATGCGGCGGCATTTACTTGCAACGTATTGTCGACAAATTCACCTTTGTAACCTACTTCATAAGCTTTCATAAATTCCGGACCAATTGGATCATCCCCGGTTGAAAGCGCTCGATTATCATAAGCCCCACCTTTAAACCCTTCTGAATAGCTTGCGAAGGCCATGGAAGCATCACCAAAAAGATAGTTTGCGCCAAGCTTTCCACCCCATTGAGAGAGTTCCTGAACAGGTGAATCAGTATTTCCAGTTACGCGACCAGGAGTTTGCCCGGGACAACCAGCTGCACGAAAATCTCGAGTCCAAGCCGATTGACCAGTATCTGATGGAGTAAATCCACACACAGTTCTAACCCAATTCTCATTATCAGCTGATAAACGATCATCGGTATATCTAAGGCCTAAAGTAAAGGTAAGTTGTTCGCTTGCCGCCCAATCTGCCTGAGCATATGCAGACCAAGCTTTATAGGTACTATTGATATCAATACCCGGCGCCACGCCCATACCACCGGCAGCACCAACATTTGCCACCCATGTGTCTTCCTCTGATTCAGACGACGTAAAATACAGACCGGTCAACCACCGTACAGGGCCCTCTGTAGTAGAAGTTAAACGAAACTCCTGTTGCCAAACTCTCCAATCTCCTTCTCGCATTGGAGAAAACCCCGTCAGCTCACCACCATTTCGCTCATTCGCATAGGTATTGTCATACGAGGTTAAAGAGGTCAAATCCATCCCTGTAAAAGAATGGTTTATGTTCAAACGAACACCATCCCACTTTGTTTCAAAATCGTCTTCCGGATCCTGATAGGTAAAACCGTCTTCAGTAGAATAGTTAATAAGCCGGTTAAATGCACCGGCAGCAGGGTCAGGATTGACTATAACCATGCCCGTGCCGCGATTAAACTGGTCCTGCAAATATGGGAAAGAAGCAACATTCGCAGCGGTAGCCCGCACGTAAAAGTTGTCTCGCCCAGAATAATTATCTGCAGTTCGATTAAAACGGTTTGGATCAAACTGACCGTTTGCAAGTCGGTTCCCAGATGCCTTATACGCTACATCTTCTCCGTCTGAACGACCGGTCGATAACGTAAAACCAACGCAC
>DNHK01000211.1 GCA_003485905.1 Gammaproteobacteria bacterium
GGATGCATAAATACCGGCACGTCCAACTCTGCAGCCTTCGCCCAGAAAGGATCAAACCTTGCGCCGGAAACAGCTTCACCATTGGCATGACCACCAATGCTCGCGCCGCGAAGTCCAAGCTCATTCACGGCATACTCAAGCTGAGCCGCCGCTAGTTCAGGATATTCCAGAGAAACACTACTTAGTGCGGTAAATCGATCCGGGTGTTGATCGCACCATGCGGCTAATTGTTCATCATGATAACGAACAACTTTATCGGCTATATCTGCTTCTAAGCCGTTCCACCAATAGCGATTTACACTTAAAACCTGCATATCAATCGCCCGACCATCCATCAACTCAATACGCTCTGGGCTTAACGTTTGCCAGCCTGCAAAGCCGGTATCCTTTAAAGGCGTATCTTTGATTATTTCAGCTACCCCAGGAAAGACGCAATGCGCGTGAATATCTATAACCCGAGGATGCGCCTGCGCGAATGCCCATTGAGGTGCAAGTGCAGCGGAAGATGCCAATGCCATCTGAGACATAAAGTTGCGACGATTCATATTTACTCTCCTATTATCTAAAGTTCGGAATGGTAATTCTGGGGGTTAATCGCTGCCTGCTACGAATACTGATGCAATCGCGGCAGTGGCAGGGCGATCATTTATTGACCAGCTACTCAATTGACCAACTACTCTTCGTACAAGTAAAGACCCGCTTGCGTACCCTTACTCGCTATGCCCGGAGCAACTTTACGAAACTCTGGGGCTGATGCATTAATATTAATTGTAAAATACTGGTCGACCAGTTTGCAATCTGTGCAATACAGGCTATATGTCCCTTCTTGCTCTGGGGCTTCCCAGATTAAATTACCACTGGTTCGAGCATCGATTTCAATATCCTCGATGCCCATATTGTCACTTTTAAATGTGTGTGCTTCAAAGCCACCATTTTGCAATATCAGCTGTAACCTTGTACCAGGACGAGCGCTGAAAACTTCAGGTAAGAATCGTCCGCGTTTTACTAACGATCTAGCTACCTGAGCCGTGCCCAAATAGTTTAAATAAGCCGAGACCGATGTGATTTGCTCATCAGTAATAACATTTTTAACCACAATCATTTCGCCGATGCCATTTACGGCAGCACTTACCATGCCCTCATTAGCGCCACGGGTAAATGGGCCTACCCCTAGATCACCTTCGGCATATTCACCATGACAGCCCTTGCAGCCAATGCCGGCTATTGTGTTGTATACCTCTTCGCCTTGGGCGAGCAGCTCAGTGTCTAACGCAGCATCTTGTGCGCTAGCCACGTGCGCGGTTATCAAAAGCGCACAAAAGGCGATAAGTCGTTTTGTTAAATTCAAATTTATAAATTGGGTCATTTTAATATCCGCTAAATTTCTAATCATTTCGGTTGATACTCGCCTGCGACAATCTGCCGCTTGGCTTCCAAAGCACTGCCGTGTAAGCCTGCCATATCTGATACGTTTTCTCCGGGACCGTCCCAACCGTTCGGGTAACTTACGAAGGCTCCAGAATGCGTACTCCCACCACGAGGCAGCGGAAGTCGATCGGTTACCTCTCGCAAATCCAAATCAAAAATCACCACCTCAAAGCTAGCGTTGCAGCTAATCCACATTTCATTGGCTTCTGGGTCGGGATGCAAAGTGCCGTGGTCCCCACGTATACACCCCGTATAAAACTGATCCATCGCTCGAGAACCAGGAACTGCCATAGTCGTTTTATCAACCATACCCAGCATTTTTCCACGATTATGTGATTCCTCACCCTTGCCTATGGTGTAGATAAACCGATCATCCCAACCAAAATGCGCACCATAAGGACCATCAACCCCAGCCCTTTGCTCATGAACAATCTTTTCCTCGTTCACGTCATATTCCATCACAATGCTATTTCGGGAACCACTAATAAACGCAGTTTCACCGTCAGAGGTGAACGACATCCATACCGGTGCGCTATCGGGTACGTGTATCCATTTTTTTACGGCCCACGTTTCGGTATCTATACGCCAAATCGGATTGTCTAAAAGATGCTTACGCATTTCGAAATCCCGATAGCGGCCCATACCGTAAATACTCTTACCGTCGGGACTCGGCCAGTACGAGTAGGCCTCAACACCTTGGTCTTGCTGTGTAACGCTGCCAACCACACGGTTATCGTCATCAGGGTCTAGTACGAACAATGGCTGTGACCAACCATATAATATAACGCGTTGCTCGCCAGCTTCGGTGCTATATGACTTGGCATGATGCGCCTGACCAGTAATTTTAATTACCTTATCAATCTTCAGTGTTTCAGCATTGATAATCAGGTAGCGTCCAACACCATCTTCATTCATAGTCATAAAAGAACCCACGCCAGTCGGAAGATATATCCACTTCCCGTCCGGTGATACGCCCAAACCATGCGGTTCAAATACGTTTTCCCAACCCCATGCCAATACGTCGTAATCTTTACTCAACACCGGCTTGCGAGTGTCTGCATCAAAAATTGCAAATCCGGGTAGCGTTACGCCACCGAGCATACCTCCATAACCAGGACCTTCGGTTGTCATAAACACAAGCGGATGTTCAGCAGAATCCCACGCTACGTCACCACTTGAATCAAAGCTGTACTCAAGCTCCACCCCAACCCGCCTAGACCATTCAGTTGCCCATGCAGCCTTTTCTTTCGCGCTAGCCTCTCTCGGTGCTTGTGCATCAACTGTTGGGGCAAAGCCCGCAAAAGTGATGACAGTCAAAACAACCGCAACTCCAGCAATGTGTGAAGCGGATTTGAACATTGATAACATCTATTTACCCCTGTGTAATTGAACTTTTACTAATTAGCAGTAAATTAGTAGTAATTGGTTTGTTAATAATTTGGATAATAGTAAACAAACACTTAACAAATGAAACTTTTAGTAACCACAAATCGTAGTGTCTGCGCCGAACGGAGACCCAAAAACCTCTAGAAAGACGCCGATGAATACTATCCATATGCTTCAGTAAACGCAAACGTGTGCACAGGCTTCAAATCAATAAACTAAAGCCACATAACACCGTTCAAAATGCGCCTGCTCGCGAAGTCGAATTTCGTATCATTAAGCGTGGTTGCATTCTTAGTATCAAGGGGTCACGCGGCTCGCCGTTGACCAAACCCAATAATATTCTGGCTGCCTGAGCCCCCATGTCATACTTTGGAATTGAGACTGTAGTAAGCGCTGGATTCATGCGGGTAAGAAATATTATATCGTTGTTGCCGATTACCGAAATATTCTCCGGGCACAATAAACCTAACTCTTGCATAGCGTCGATGCAACCTAGAGCGGTCAAGTCACTTGCCGCCACCACTGCAGTAAACTGGTTATCTCTTGCAAGCAACCTTTTAATCGCACGATGGCCCTCTTCCACGGTAAACTTTTCCATGTGCTCAACCAAGCCGGATTCCATATTTTTTAAGGTTAAATAATCTTCAAATGCCTTTGCGCGTTCATAACCGGTAGATGAATGTTGCGGCCCAGCTATATGCGCAATTCTTTTGTGGCCCAAACTTATCAGGTGATCCAACGTTGCCCGTATGCCAAATTCCTCATCCACGATAACGGCATTAACGCCCTCTCGATCCACAGTCCGATTAACCAAAACAAATGGCAACTCGCGCTCAATACACTTATCGACTATTGCATCATTGCGCCATGCAGTGGCAATAATCAAACCATCGATGGATCGCCCAGACATAATATTCAGAGCATCTTGCTCTTTTTTTTCGTCGTCATCTGTATTCGCTGTAAAGACGGTATAACCCTTCGCTTCAGCAGTATCTTGAATTCCACGAATAATCGGTGGGAATACAGGATTCATTAGATCCGGAATCAATACCCCCAATGCGAACGAACGATTTTGTTTCAGGGTCGCAGCTGCAATATTCGGAAAATAACCTAACTTTTCAGCCGCTTTATCAACCTTGCGGACCATCTCCGGAGAGATTCGGTCCTTAGTCTTCGGATTCAGGGCACGCGATACGGTAGAGTGATGAACACCCACCAACGCAGCGACGTCCCGTATAGTTATCTTGCGATTCGCCAATTTAATATTACTCTTTCGCTTATACCCATGCTCTTGCGCTATCCCACACTAATTTCAAGCCAGTGGCAAACAGTAAAAAATATATTATCCGATAAATGACTAATTGGGAGGTATATTTTAATACCCGATATCCAAGTATTACTCCAATAGGCCCAAGTGGTGCGAGCAATAGTGATGTATATAAATTCGACAAATCAAGCTGGCCCAACATTCCGTAGGGAATCAATTTCATATAATCTACTACGGCGAAAAAAATTGCCATCGTCCCAAGAAGTACATACTTATCGAGCTGTTTTGGCATTAAATAGATCGATAGGGGTGGAGCACCGGCATGAATCTGCAGGCTAGTAAACCCTGCCATCGCCCCACAAATCCACCCACTGGCTTTACTGGTGGCTAAATTATCAAATCGATTCCCTACCAGCCAATAATTAAGCGCAAACAGAACTGAGATCACACCCACAATAGCCTTCAGCATTACCGGTGATACAGACCCTAACATTACAGAACCAACGGCCACTCCAATCAAACTAGCAGAAATTATTATCTTAAGGCTTGGGACATCCACTGTCTTCCAGAAAGTCTTAACCGCCATAATGTCCATAAGACATATAATGGGTAATAGAATTGCCGCTGCCTGAATTGGCTCAACTGCCAAAGCCATCATCGGTACCGCAATCGCTCCTGCAGCCCCACCCAGGCCACCTTTGCCCATTCCAGTAATTAATACCGCAGGCACTGCAAGAAAATAGAAAAAAGGATCTGTGATTATCATTTGGCTTCAATCACAGATTTAGAATTAACTAACTGTTCTTTAAGGCACTTAATAAAGCTTGACTGTGTTTCAAGCCTACTCAGGCTCTTACAAGCCAAGCTACAACCCTAGTGCATTCGGTAGAGCGAGTGAAATCGAGGGAATATAAGTAATCAACATCAACGCGAACAACAATACGGCGAGCCATGGCAACGCAGCTTTTATTGTATCTTCAAGGCTCATATTTGCGACCCCAGCGGTCACAAACAAATTCAGCCCTACTGGAGGTGTAACCAACCCAATTTGCATATTAACCACCATCAAAACACCAAGGTGAATAGGGTCTATGCCCAACTGCATTCCAATGGGAA
>DNHK01000231.1 GCA_003485905.1 Gammaproteobacteria bacterium
AGTTTGGTGGGCATTTTTTGGGCGCTCGGGATGTTACCATACTAACTGACAATTGCTACTGTTGCTTGGATCTCAAGCACACCGTCCAAACCAACAATTAAACACCATGCCCAGCCCAGCAGACTTCTTACAAACAATCCTCGTGACAGGGGATGATCGAATTGCTTTTCTTCAAGGACAGCTTAGCTGCAATATGACTAATGCAGAAGGATCGATTCAGCTTGCAACCATGTGTAATCCGAAAGGTAGGATTATCGCAATATTTCACGTTATTTGCGGTGCTAATGCCATCTTTCTAACAGCTAGAGCAGACCATATAGAACCTGCCTCTATGCACCTAAAGCGGTTTGTATTTAGAAGTAAAATAGAAATCACCCACCAACATTCTGTTCGTATCTTTCTAGCCGATGCCGCTACTGTTCCCGAAAACCGTGTGCTGTTACCTGGGACTATTGAAGAACCAAGTAAAAACGAACTACGTGCGCGGCTAAATAACCCAAGCGCCTTGGAATTAACGCTAACATCCAACTCAATAGAGGACGTCACTGGTAATAGCGATACAAAGACCAACTCGCTAAACGCAGAATCATTTTGGTCCTACCACATGCATGCCAGTGGTATACCTGAATTATCACTTGGACAAAGTGAGCAATACCTGCCTGAACCGCTTAACCTGGATTTAAGTGGAGGCATTAACTTTGAAAAGGGGTGTTATACAGGCCAAGAGGTAATCGCACGCATGCACTACCTTGGCAAAGCTAAAAAGCGTTTATTCCAATTCACTTCGAACGAATCCGCAGCAATTACAGCGGGAATGCCTGTCTACGATCAGCAAGGCACTTCAGTAGGCGAAATCTTCAGTGTCTTTATAGCTTGTAACAATATAAAGGAGTACGTCGACACCGACTCAACGCCTGAATTGAAGGTGCAACAAGGTAGTTTAGGTGACCTAAAAGAAGCAACGGTAATTGGACTAGCAATTTTGACCAATCAATCTACTGAAAGTAGCGCTAATGAAGAGGCCCGACCGTACTGGATAAAACAGACATCTAATGCGTCAAAATCAGTATCTATCGCGGTAACCTTCCCAAAATACTAGACTAAAAACTTAGTTTCAAAAATTAACAAACAACTATAGTTACCTATTCCCTAGCTATCTAATCCCTAGCTATCTAATCCCACAATGGGACGCACGTCAGAGCTCAGTTAAAAGTCGAACACAGCACGCATTAAGCGACTCTTACGCACCCTTTCATTCATCATCAGGAACAACCTGGATAAATTGTTCACCTTCTTTTACAAACCCTAACTGGCTACGTGCTCGCTCCTCAAGCACTTCACTTCCTTCACTTAATTCGCGCACTTGCGCATACAGTGCTTCATTTCTTTCCGTCAAACTATTATTTTCAGCTTGTAGATCCTCTAGCTGTTGATTGAGAGAATTTAGGCGAATAAATCCGTATTTCCCAATCCAAAGTTGATACTGAAAAATCAGCATAAGTAAAAAAAGACTCCATAATAGGTATTTCTTAAGCACTTATACCTCTCACTATAATCGTCTTTGGACACCAGATAGTGTGTTTAACAGAGTTATTCACCACAATATATTCATATTCTATTAGACCTTGAACATATTTGATTATAAGATCAAGGGACGCAACATGAAACTAAATGATTACTGTTGAATTAGCCAGAGACAGTCCTTCAAACATTGATGCACAGGTTACTGATCACCGTGAATATCCTAATCATGACACATGCAATTAAACGACACCTACTTCAAGCAGTCTTTTTAGTACCCTTTATTGTTAATGCTGCACCTGCCCTAGCAGATAATGATGGTCCGTTTTTTGGATAATATGCAGCTGGCAAATGGATGATTGGCGCCAAAGCGGCCAAAGTACAAAATGGCTCTGATGGATTTAAAGACGGAAATGGCACAGGATTGATATTAGGGTATGAATTTGCTCGCCCCGTCGGTTATGACGGCTCGGTATCGATTGAGGTTGAGCTCCTCAAATCCGGCAATGCGGCCGTCGACCCTGCAAGCAGTTTTCTATCCGGCGGCGCGGTCGGTGAATGGGATGCCGACATTACAAACGTATTCTTTGCTTATCGCTCGCCTGGCACTGTATATTTTAAAGGTAAGCTTGGCTTTCAACGAAGTCAGGTTCAATTAAAAATTCCTGGCTTCAGCAGCGAAAGTGATGACGCATCTATGGCGTGGGGTGCTGGCCTTGGGTTGCGATTAGGTGAATGGGGATTGATTGAGGCGGAATATAGCACTGGCACCGCAACTAACGACATTGGCTTAATTAGTGTCAATGCGGTGGCGACCTTTTAGAAAAAATTGCCGGCCGAGGTAGTTTAACCCAACTTTATATCGTTAATAATATCTTCTGGATCTTCGAGTCCAACCGCTAGGCGAATCAGCCCTTCAGTCACTCCAGCAGCGCTTCGATCTTCATCACTTAAACGACCATGCGTAGTTGTCGCTGGATGAGTAATGGTGGTTTTTGTATCACCTAAATTGGCCGTAATTGATACAAGACTAGTCGCATCAATCAACTTCCACGCCGCCTCGCGACCACCCGACAATTCAAACGATACAACCCCCCCTGACCCGCTCTGTTGAGAAGCGGCGAGTGCATATTGTGGATGCGAAGATAGGCCTGGATAAAATACTTTCTGTACACCAACCTTAGCTTCGCCTACTAAAGATTCCAAATAGTTGGCAATAATAAGTGCGTTGCTACTGGTTTTGTCCATTCTCAGCTGTAAAGTTTCTAAACCTTTCAAAAATATCCAAGCGTTAAACGGACTCATACTAAGACCCGCTCCACGCATAATTGGCAGCAACTTCTCTTCGACCAGTTGTCTTGAACCAACTACAGCACCACCAATAGCCCTACCCTGGCCGTCTAAATACTTAGTAGCAGAATGAACAATCAAATCTGCTCCCATGGTTAAGGGGGTCTGTAAGGCAGGTGTGCAAAAACAATTATCGACCCCCACTAAGATTTCTTCATTAAAATCCTTCACCAACTTGCTGATCGCGGTTATATCACCCACCTCGGTCAGTGGGTTCGCAGGTGTCTCAAATAGCACCAATCGAGTATTGGTTTGCAATGCAGCTTCCCACGAATTCAGATCCACCAAATCTACAAAAGTATATTCAACCCCAAAACGAGACAGTATGTTCTTAAACAAAGTTATTGTGGTACCGAACATATTGCGGGATAAAACCACGTGATCGCCCTCACCAAGTACACCTAAGCATAATAAGGTGTAGGCGCCCATACCCGACGAAGTCGCGATGCATGCCTCGCCACCCTCAAGAGCCGCCAAGCGCTCGGTAAAGGTATCAACGGTAGGGTTACTAAATCGGGCGTAAATATATCCTTCTTCATCGCCTGCGAAACGTGCTGCGGCTTGAGCTGCAGACTCAAAAACAAAACTTGAAGTGGCGACTATACTTTCGGAATGCTCTCCATACTCACTACGATGCTGGCCTGCTCTAACAGCCCTGGTAGCAGGGCCAAAATTCTGCCAGTTCTGTTTATTACCACTCTTTCGATCTTCTGTTTTATCGTTGGTCACGTTTTTTTGTCTCGATAAAGTAAAACTGCTATGCAACAACTTCCAAGTCACTTTCATCGGTATCCACATCCACCGTTCCATTTACCACGCGTAATGTTTTTGCCCCATCGTTACGTTCAATTTCTAAAGTCTCTAAATAGTGCTCGCTCACGTCTCCAGTGATGTACTTTTTATCGAAGCACGATGTATCAAATCCTTTAATGTCAGGATTTCCAGCGCTCGCGCATTGAACCAAATCATCAAGGTCCTGATACCACAGGTGATCTGCACCGATCAGCTTGCACACTTCTTCTACGTTTCTGCCGTTTGCGACCAACTCCGAAGCGGTTGGCATATCAATACCGTAAACATTCGGGTACCGAACCGGAGGAGCAGCGGAGGCAAAATATACCTTCCTTGCCCCAGACTCCCTAGCCATAGCCACTATTTGGCTAGAAGTAGTTCCACGTACGATCGAATCATCAACTAGTAAGACATTTTTATCGCGAAACTCCAGATCAATGGAATTTAATTTCTGACGTACAGATTTCTTACGCTCTTCCTGCCCAGGCATGATGAATGTTCGACCGATATAACGGTTCTTCATAAAACCTTCACGGTAGGGAGCGCCTAAGTGATACGACAACTGTAATGCCGATGTTCGACTTGTATCTGGAATAGGGATTACTACGTCAATAGGGTCGTCCGGCAAGTTCTCTTTCATTTTTTTGGCTAACGCATCGCCCATTCTCAAGCGAGTCTTATAGACAGAGATACCGTCAATCATAGAATCCGGTCTGGCAAAATAAACATGCTCAAAAATACAAGGTGCGTAAGCGCTCTGCTTTGCGCACTGACGTTTATGTACCTTTCCGTCAAACTCGACAAGCACAGCTTGCCCGGGATGGACGTCATCGACAACGTCAAAACCCAACCCATCTAGCGCAACACTTTCGGACGCGACTATATGCTCTGCGCCTGTTTCTGTGTGCCGTATGCCTCTGATAAGCGGCCGAATACCGTAAGAATCTCTAAATGCTACGATTCCAAACCCGACGATTAACGCGACTACCGCAAAACCACCGCTACACCTTTCATACACGCCCTCGATTGCCTTGAATACTGCTTCTGGAGGCAGTTTGCTTACACCTTCCGGTATATGCCTCAATAACTCATGTGCAAAGACGTTGAGCAGAATTTCAGAATCTGAGTTTGTATTTAGATGGCGTCGATCTTCTCGATAAAGATCCTCTCTTAACTCCACCGCATTTACTAAATTACCATTATGCGCCAGCGCTATTCCAAAAGGAGAGTTCACATAGAAGGGTTGCGCTTCCGAGACTGAACTAGAACCGGCTGTTGGGTATCGACAGTGGCCTAAACCAGAATTACCCTCAAGCTTTTGCATATGCCGCATATGGAACACATCTTTAACCAGACCATTGGCCTTGCGCAGATAAAGGCGGTTATTCGCACTTGTCACAATGCCCGCAGCATCCTGCCCGCGGTGCTGAAGGATCGTCAAACCATCGTAAAGCGCCTGATTTACCGGGCTTTGACCAACTATCGCTATGATGCCGCACATAAGTTTTAGTACTGTAGTTCTACAAGCTTGGAGTAAATAAAACTGAAAATAAAATAAATACTAAACACATTGCTAACAATGGTCTCGAACATATCAACTCGCCGGAGAATCAGCAACGATCTTCGGTAATAACTGGCTAATTAGATCTGCGGTAGGATCAAAATAAGACACAAGATTTGAGGCGAGCCAAAATTCTGACCGGTTTAATTCAATACCTCTGGCAATGATAATCAATATTGCTATTAGCAATATCGCCCGCAACACACCGAACGCTGCGCCAAGCAATCTATCCGGCCCTTGAATAGCCTTAACTGCGATTACTTTATACAGCAAGTAACTAATTATGCTGAATAAAAACAAACTAACAACGAATACTACGACGAACGCAATGCCGCTTTGTAAAGCCACACCAGGAACGTATTTAGCAACCAGAGGAACCGCATGGTCTGCATAACTCAAACCAAGCCAGAAAGCGAGCACCCAAGATATAATTGACATGGCCTCTCGAATCAATCCGCGCATCAATCCGACACCGACTGAGATCGCCACTATGACAACCAACAATACATCCAAGCCACTCATTTGCGAATCAAACCCACGTTAGGGAAATGCGGTAATCAAACCGGGTTCACCCGTTTTCTGTTCGAGTTGTGTTCTAGCCCTAGCGGCATCTACCCGCCGCTCGTATGGACCAATCCATATACGTGTCGCCATGCCCTTGGAGGTTTCAATCGATTCTGAATCAGGCATGAAACCCTTACTTTCTAGGTCAACTAGAAGTTTTTTTACGTTCGCTGCGTTCGCAAATGTACCAATCCGCACCACCCAACCACGCTCTACTGAGCTAGTCGATCCTGACGAAGGTTTGGACGCCTCTACTACCGGCACGTTCTCCTTTACCGGTGTTGCAGAGGACACTTTAGTAGCCACATCGGTAACTTTAGGCTCGGACGGTTTATCAATACTTCCGCGATTTTCTTCAATGGGGGTTATCTTCGAAACAAATACCGTGACCTCTTCCTCGCTCGAAACGTAATCGTTTTTAAGCCCCTGAATAGTTTGCTCTTGATCAGTTGCAGTCGTAGAGACGAGTCCATCGTCACTATCCAATATGACAGGCAACACGATAACCGCTAGCCCTATTAGGATTGCCGCACCAACTAAACGCTTCTTTGGGTCAATTTCTTTCGCTGCCGACATACAATAGGATCGTGCTAAAAAGGCGTTTGTTCAGTTACTGATTGATATGCGAGTATATCACCGACCAGCAAAAACGAACCGAAAACTATTAGCAGATCGTCATCTTTCAAGTATTTCGTCAATTCGCTCCAAAGTTCACGACCATTACCCTCACCAATTACATCGGCAGACGCATTCTGGGCCTTCGTTGCTCGATCAAGACATTCTGTTAAGCCCCCAGCAGCAAACGCTCTAGGTGAATCCAATTCAGCGATCATCCACTTATCAACGTATTTAACAATATGCTCCAATGCTGGACTAACTGACTTGTCTGCGAGCATTCCAAATATAGCGTATACCGTACCGGTTACTTTCAGTGTCTGTATAAAATTTGCTAACGATCGAACCGAATCTTCGTTATGGGCAACGTCTAGAATAATTTGAGGTGATTCCGAATAAACCTGCTTACGACCTAATATAGTTGCGTGGCTAAACGCTTTCTCGAACACGTGATCAGAAACATGAAAACGCTGCTGCACATTCAAGAGAGTGGCCACGCACGTAGCATTCGTCAACTGCTCTGCGCCACCTGTAAATGGCGTTGTGTAACTGCCACGATACTCCCCAGTTGCATTAGTCAGTAAAAATCTATCGTTTTTCTCGACATAATCGAAGTCCCGACCAAGCAATAACATACGTGCACAAACGATTTCTGCGCGCTCAAGCACTGATCGCGGTACATCTCGATCACCGCAGATTACGAGTTGATCCGTGCGCATTAAACCAGCTTTTTCACCCCCAATTTTCTCGCGAGTATTGCCCAGCAACTTAGTATGATCTAAAGCTATATTGGTTAATAACAAAACGTCTGCATTAAGTAGGTTCATAACATCCAGCCTCCCACCCAATCCGGCCTCTAGCACCAGCACATCCAAATCCGCATCAACGAACACAACGAATGCGGCTAGTGAAGTAAATTCAAAAAACGTTAACGGCTCGCTGCCGCGCGCGCGCTCCACACAATCAAACGCTAAAAGAAGTGCCTCGTCACTAACCTCCACTCCGTTCACCCGAATTCGCTCATTAAATCTAACAAGATGCGGAGACGTATAACTGCCCACCGATATATCTGCGTATTGAAATACTTGCGTGAGTAGCTCTACGCAGCTGCCTTTGCCATTAGTTCCAGCGACGGTGATCAAAAATGGTAGCTTGTCGGTCAGTTTTAACCTGTCGAGTACCTTCCTAGGTCTACTTAGATCAAATTCCATCTCTTGTGGGTGCAAAGATTGAATATGTTCAACCCACGTCTCAACAGTAGCGATTTGCTTACCAATCATTCAATACAATCGCCCAGAGGCGCCTTATCAATTGGTCCGTAGGGCCTCTATTTGCTCGAAGCTAGCGACTAGTTTATCTGGATCTTTTCTACCTGGTTCGCTCTCAACACCACTATTAAGATCCACCGCATAAGGGTTTAATTGCTTTATGGGCTCTTGCAAATACTCTGGACCTAAGCCACCAGCTAAAATCAGTCTTGCCAGAGTCTCCGTAGGCCATGCTGCAAAATCAAAAGCTTGTCCTGTACCGCCATAACTCTGCTCGGAACGAGAATCTAATAAAAATGCGCGCGCCGAGACGTAGCCTAGATCATTAGCGTTTAACTCCCTAGAACGCTCTGCTGACAGCGCCTTTATATACGGCAAGCCTAAAGTCTCAGCAAATTCAGGGCTTTCATCACCGTGCAATTGAATAAGATCAAGATGAACTTCTTTTTGTATCTGATGGACTTTCTGTGCTTCCGTATTCACAAAAACGCCTACTAGATCGACAAATGCAGGCACAATTTTTCTAATCTGTTTTGCGACGTTTAAATCAACAAATCGCGGGCTAGCAGGGTGAAAAATAAGACCGACTGCATCAGCACCCAAGTCTACGGCCAACATCGCATCCTCGACTCTGGTAATTCCACAAATTTTTATTCGTGTGCGCATATTCAACTTAATCACCAAAATATTACTGGCTCTGGTATCGGCATATTAATCGCATATCCCGATGGATACTCAACTTTAGTCAAATATAGCCCCTCAGGACGTGCAGTAACACCTCCTTTAGTTCTGTCTTTTGCCTGTAATACAGTGGTCGCCCACTCTACTGGCTTCTCACCAGCACCAATTGCAAGAAGCACCCCGGCCAGATTTCTAACCATGTGCTGTAAAAAAGCATTTGCTACAACATCAATCCAAATCCAAGACCCAGCCGAGCCTACCTCCAACTTACTAATCGTTCTAACCGGTGAACGTGCCTGGCACCCTGCAGCACGAAAAGAACTATAGTCATTCTCACCAACTAATAACATCGCAGCTTGCTGCATTGCCGGTACATCAATGCTGCGATATTCATGGGTGACCAATTTACGATACACCGCACTAGCAATAGGTTGATTCAATACAATATAACGATAGCTCCGTCTAATAGCTTTAAATCGCGCGTGAAAATCGAAACCTACCTGCTGGGCAGCCCGCAATCGAATATCAGTCGGCAGAGCAGTATTAGAACCTAGAACCCAAGCACGATCCGTTCGCTTTACAGGACTATCAAAATGAATGACCTGGCCGGTAGCATGCACGCCGCTATCGGTCCGACCCGCAGTAACGATAGAAATACTGTCGCCAGCCACCTCTGATAGTGCCTGTTCTACGCATCTCTGCACAGTTCGCTCACCATCCTGAGCCTGCCATCCTTTAAATTCACTGCCGTGGTATTCGACGACGGCCGCATACCGTGCGATTGGATCTGTTTGGGCCAAGGTATTAATTAACAGCGTGTACGGTGTTTAATAATGAAAAAATTCACGTCTGATAATAGAACTCGAAATGCTAGCCACGAAATAGCCAGTACTTACTTAATCAAACGTTCAAATCTGACAAGATCCCGGCTGCCTGTTTCTTTTGATTGGGGTCCCCATAATCCATCACATCTTTCAGAATTTGACCTGCACCTTCACGATCCCCTAGTTCTACATACACCTTAGCTAAATCCAATTGTGTTTGTATGTCTTCAGAATCCAGAGCTGGGCTCTCACTAAGATCACTAGCAGTTTCACTTAACATTAGATCGGATAGTTCGCTGAGCTCACCCACAGCAGTAGCATCAGGTGTTAACATTTCAGAATAATGTTCAATGCTTTCCGCTAGATCAAGATTAAAATCGCTATCTAGTGATGATGAATCACTCGTGGACAGACTCTCAACGGACAGCTCACTATTTAATTGAGTGCTCGCTTGTAGATTTTCTACCTCTGTATCGAACGCCAACGCGGTACTGCTTAAATCTTCGCTGAATTGAATCGATGCACTTGAACCAACATCATTCAACGATGACGGTTCCTCTAAATTGATAGTCGAGACATCTACATTCATAGGCGAATCATCCAACATTGAGGGTATCTCAAGGGACTCACTCACAGATTGTTGGCTTGTAACGGTATCCGTATCGAACTCTAGAACCGAATCCTTACCTGCGGTCGGCATCTCCAAATCTGAACCAAGGGGCAACGTAGACTCAACCCCAAAAAAGGAACTTGATTCAATACCAGGTGTCTGCAGCAAAACCTCATCTTCAGAACTTTGCGCAGATATAGTTTCTGCTTGATTTTTATCTTCGTCGGTATCTAAATAGCTAGCGGCGGTTTCAATATCTGCTGCAACCTTGTCACCGTACTCGGATAAATTCTCAACACGGCTATCAAAGGAATCGCTATCAAGCATACTTGGAGATTCAATCTTTTGTCCCGTCGGATCAAGAATATCCACGGATGACATTTCCTCAATAACTGATTCAACTTCAATAACAACATCACTAAACTTTGAAGTCGTCTCTACTTCACCTTTTATTTCAGAAGCTGAAGTAGACGATGACCCAATCGCATCCAAGTCTGCATTTATCGTAACCGGCGAAGCATCATCATTTGCGCTGTCAAAATCCAAACTGCTTGGGCTGTTAAGACTGTCAGACATAACGCTTCCAG
>DNHK01000153.1 GCA_003485905.1 Gammaproteobacteria bacterium
GTGCCAGCTTATCTAGCGGGTATGAGTTAAAGCTATCCTTCATGCGAATTAGGGCTTCAATTAGATCAACCGAACCTAATGCTAGCCCAATCCGCATTCCGGCTAGTCCACGTGATTTTGAGCAAGTCTGTACGACGAGTAAATTGGAGTATTCCGATAACAGTGTGATTGCAGATTCAGCACCAAAATCAACATATGCCTCATCAACAACTACCACAATATCTGAGTTTACCTCCAATAAGTGACGAATATCTTCAAGCTCCAGAGCAATTCCTGTGGCAGCGTTTGGATTTGCAATAATTATTCCACCCACGTGCCCTTCTTTTGCATTGAACAAACGAACGTCAATAGAAAAGTCATCTAGTAGAGGAACAGCCCGATACTCCAAACCAAAATAACGGCAATATATTGGATAGAATCCATACGTTATTTCGGGTGACAGGACCTCACGAGCGCTGCTAAATAGACCCCCAAATATGTGCGCCAGCACCTCATCTGAACCATTGCCAACGAAAACTTGTTCCGCATCAAGTGAGTAGAACTTTCCAATACTTTCACGTAAGAGGCGTGCTGTCGGGTCAGGATATAACGACAACCCTCCGTCTGTAGCGGAAGTTATTTCCTGAAGGACTAGCGGCGAAGTGCCATAAGGGCTTTCATTAGTATTTAGCTTGAGTAATGTTGCATCTCGCGTTTGTTCCCCAGGAACATATGGCGTAAGCGCATTGACTCGGTCATTCCAAAATTTGGACATTGCTACAAAAGGGTAGGGCTAGGTTATCGATTGGACAATTAAAACACAGACAACAGCTCAACGGATCAAAGATCCTTGTCAATTACCCTGAATTTAAACAAAGCGAAAAAAAGCCAAACACATCCAAACAACCGCAGCCAATAACAAAACCAACCCCGGTAACAACTTCCAGTTTACCTGCCCCAAATACGAGCCACTAACAGCGGGTAGCGCTTGACTCCAGTTTTCTTCAAAGTCATGAATTACCTTTCTCGCATATTCAAACTGCTCAGAATCATGTATCCAAATAGCTGGCGTCCCAACGCCCCAAAACCCAGCAAATGTTTCATAGAATTCTATGTTTTGGTCATTAAGCACCTGGCGAAGGCCATCTAACTCTTCTTCGCTTGCGCCAAATGTATTAAATACACGCCTGCTCACTTATCAACCTCTTCTCGATACTAAAATAGAATACATTACGCAGATGTTATTAAGGCTACTCGCTGAATAAACCTTTGTATAAACTCTACGCCTTCCTATCAGAATATTTGACCATGCTATGACAATTAAAAAAACATCTCGCTTACAAATACTACTTGCTTGCGTTTATATTCTGTTATCAGCATGCGGCGAAAATCGAATACTTTCAGAGAAGCCTACCGCAGAGTCGGCCAATGACAAAGGGTCGCCGTTGATCTCCGGCATTCTTTTAGACCACCTGAACACATCGATCGCCCCTGGTGACGACTTTTTCTCGTACGTAAATGGGGCTTGGTTGGATAAAACGGAAATCCCAGCAGACAAGTCTCGCTTCGGCACCTTTGATCTACTAAGAGATAAATCACAAGATGATGTCCGCATTATTATTGATGAGGCTGCAAATACTGCATCAATAAAGGGCAGCGACGAACAAAAAGTAGGTGATCTATATCGCTCCTTTATGGATATAGAAACACGAGAACGTCTTGGGATAAAACCACTAACACCTGCGCTAGAAAAAATAAGTGCGATTGCTGACCTAAACTCTCTAATTCGAACCTTTGCATGGGCTGGAAAAATGGGAATTAGCACACCGTTGGGGTTTAGTATGTTTCCAGATATGGCAGACCCTACCCGTTATGCCATATATGCATGGCAGGATGGCCTCGGTTTGCCGGATCGTGAATATTACCTGGACCAGGACTCTAAATTTACGGAAATTAGAACTGCTTATGTCGTACATATCGAAGAAATGTTTGCTTTGGCAGATATGAATATAGAAAGCTCCGATGCTATAGCAATACTTGAGTTAGAAACTCGCCTGGCAGAGGACCATCTGCGAAAGGAGGAGACTCGAGACATGACTAAAATGTACAACCCCAAAACACGTACCGAGCTAGAAGAGTTAAGCACTATCATTCCCTGGAATACCCTACTTGAAGAATCCGGTTTATCAACACTTGAGGTTCTAGTCGTAGGTCAACCGTCATATGTAGAAGCGTTAGATTCCATTCTCACGGAGGTTTCTATATCAAAGTGGAAGTTGTGGTTACGATGGGCGGTACTCAATCATTACGCGAGTTCATTAACAAGCGCCCTAGACCTTCAGAACTTTAAGTTTTATAGCACTACATTAAGCGGTACTGAAGAGCAAAGGCCGATGTGGCGCCGTGGTGTTACCTTAGTAAATAGCGTGATAGGAGAATTGGTTGGAAAAGTTTACGTTAGAAAACATTTTCCACCACAAGCCAAAGAACGCATGTTATCGCTAGTCAATAATTTGGTTTCCGCTTACCGAGAAAGCATTACCCAGCTAGAATGGATGGGCGAAGAAACCCGCATCCAAGCCCTAGACAAACTATCAAAATTCACCCCAAAAATCGGCTATCCGGATACCTGGAAAGACTATTCAAACCTAGACGTTCTTGCCAACGATTTATTTGGAAACCTGCAACGCGCTGCCCTCGTTGAGCACGAGCGAGCATTAGAAAAGCTTAATGGCCCTGTTCTTAAGTATGAATGGTCAATGACGCCTCAAACGGTTAACGCTTACTATAATCCTTCTCTTAATGAAATTGTCTTTCCAGCGGCAATACTTCAGCCGCCATTTTTCGACATGACGGCAGATGACGCCGTAAATTATGGCGCGATTGGAGGAGTAATTGGCCACGAGATTGGCCATGGTTTCGATGATATGGGAAGCACCTTTGATGGGGACGGTGTACTACGAAATTGGTGGTCGGACAATGATCGCGAAGAATTCGAGAATAGAACCAGTCGGTTAGTAGACCAATACAATGGCTATACCGTACTGGGGGACCTTTCTGTAAATGGTGAATTTACCTTAGGCGAAAATATTGGTGATCTCGGGGGCTTAAGCATCGCTATGAAAGCGTACAAAATGTCTCTTGCTGACAAGACATCAAATGTTATCGACGGTTTTACTGGCGAGCAACGAGTATTTATTGGCTGGGCTCAGGGGTTTGCAGGAAAATATCGTGATCAAGCATTGCGTCAACGCATCGCTACCGACTCACACTCCCCTTTTCGTTTTAGGGTCAACGGCGTAGTTCGCAATATCCCAGAATTCTATTCTGCTTTTAACGTTACTGAAAATGAGCAACTGTATCTTCCAGATAGTGATCGCGTAAAAATCTGGTAACACACATCTAGATTAATGAAAAGCCGCACCTTAACTCGCAAGAAGCTATTTGTTTTATTAGCCTCGTTCTTCTTGAGCTCATGTGCATCTACCAGCTTTGAAGATTTTGAAATCAAGAACCTTGCTAAATCAGAGGCTGGCAAAATATATGAGCTGGTTGTCGCTAGCCAGCTTGAGTCAGTAAAAGCATTAATGGTTAAGCTCTACCGGAAAAACCCCAGAGAGCTTCGCAAAGCGGCCGCCGGTATAAACCTTGATACGCGATTAGCTCAAATTTTTGGGGATAATGGCCCACATTGGATACATGCTGAACTTGAAGGTAAAGCTTCTATAACAGCTCTCGAGCTTGCTTTTAACGAAAGCTATACCGGTGATCGCGTTTTTGCTTTTACGGTCGGTTTAGGAAGCATGATCATGGAGTCGTATGACAATAATCACGAGTTCTTTGTTCTCGACCATATAAGCTCACAAAAAATTTACGACTCAGCCCGAAATATAGAAATTGCAAATTGGCGACTTAATAATAAGCGCTTACCCAACAGTGGCCTTATGCTGCTTTCAAACTCTTACGGGCCGGACGAAATAAATATTAGCTATGACCGGCTAATAAACCGAATCATTGACTATCAAGATTTAGTTGTCGACATATTAGGCGGAGGTTCTAGCCGACGAATTGAGTCCAGTGTGTTAAAGCTCGCAACAGCTGTTTTTATTCCTATCTAGATAATGGCTACAGTCTAACCATTAAGCCGCTTTAGCGATCCTGCGCTTTTTTAGGTGAACTAATAAGATTGAAATCGACGCTGGGGTAACTCCTGATATTCTAGACGCCTGTCCGATTGTTGCCGGCCGACAATCCGTTAATTTTTGCTTAACTTCGTTCGACAAGCCATTTACTTTCTGGTAATCAATATCTTCCGGCAAAGTCGTCTCTTCATGTTTCCGTCTTTTTTCTATTTCTACTTTTTGACGATCAATGTATCCATGGTATCGAGCTTGAATATCTAACTGTTCAGCAACCATCAAATCATCGACTGGTGGGCCAAAACCATCCAAGCTAGTTAAAAGGCTGTACTCAACTTCAGGACGGCGCAATAACTCCAATGCGTTCACTTCTCGGCTAATTGTTTTAGTCGTTGCGTTGGAATACTGTGCTGCCGCTGTTGTCTTTGGGTGTAAAAAAAGTGTCGATAACCGCACCCTTTCCTTCTCAATCGCTTCTCTCTTGTTACTAAACGCCCTCCATCGCCGTTCATCGATCAAACCTAAATCGTGGGCTTTCTCGGTCAACCTTAAATCAGCATTATCTTCTCGTAACAATAATCGATACTCCGCGCGAGACGTAAACATTCGATAGGGCTCAAGGGTGCCCGCGCTAGTCAAATCATCTACTAGCACCCCTATGTAAGCTTGATCCCTCTGCGGATACCAGCCAGGTTTATCCTGCTCCCGCAATCCTGCATTTAGCCCGGCCAAAAGTCCTTGCCCGGCCGCTTCCTCATATCCTGTGGTGCCATTAATTTGACCAGCAAA
>DNHK01000188.1:0-8917 GCA_003485905.1 Gammaproteobacteria bacterium
GATTCAGGGACGCCGCTCAGACGTCGCGCGAAATGCCGAGCCCTTTCCATTCGATGTAAAGGAGATTGACGCGGTTATTTTAAGCCACGCTCACATAGACCATAGCGGGCGCCTACCTTTGCTGGTAAAACGTGGCTACCAAGGCCCCATCCACACCCACAATGCTTCGGCACACCTTTGTAATGTGTTGCTTCAGGATGCAGCCCACCTACAAAGTTCAATTTCACGCCGAGAGCAGACTGAACCAATGTACTCGATTAAAGATTCAAAGCAGACGATAAGCCAATTGGTAGGTCACCGTTACCGTGAAATATTTAACCCTACCCCAAATATTGAAGTCTGTTTTTACGACGCAGGTCACATCATGGGCTCCGCATCTATTTCGGTAACCTTTTTAGGCAGTAAGCCGCATAAACGCTTACTATTTAGCGGCGATCTTGGGCAATACGACACACCTGTAATCAACGACCCCTCGGCACCCGACCAAGCTGACATAGTGTTAATGGAAAGTACTTATGGAGGTCGGACTCACCGCAATCGAGACCAAACTGTACTTGAATTTGGTGAAATCATATCTTCCGCCGATCAAGCAGGTGGGAATATTGTAATGCCAGCTTTCGCGGTTGGAAGAAGCCAGGAAATTCTCTACCACCTTGGTTCAAATTATCAGCAATGGGGATTGGAAAACTGGCGTATATTTCTTGATAGTCCAATGGCTATTCATGCTAGTGAAATATATTGGGATTACGAGCACCTGTACGATGATGATACTACTCGCTTGGTACCAAAATTTAATGAAATGCCTAAGCTCCCAAACCTACATTTAACCCGCACAGCGGGAGAATCAAGAGTCATCAATAAACTAACGTCACGAGCAATCATTATCGCTGGCAGTGGAATGTGTAATGGCGGGCGAATATTGCATCACCTTAAACAACGCTTGCCTGCGCAGAACAACCAAATCGTGTTTACCGGTTACCAAGCACGCGCATCGTTAGGGAGGAAAATTATTGAAGGTGACCGGTCAATAAAAATTCATGGGGAAGATATAAATGTATCAGCCAAAGTACATACTTTAGGAGGATGGTCGGCCCATGGCGACCAACAAGACCTGCTACGGTGGTACAAAACAATCAAAAACAAACCGCCGGTTTACCTTGTGCACGGCGAGCCGGCATCTGGGAAAAAGCTGCAGAGCTATTTTTACCAAACTACAAAAGACGTTTACTTAACTAAACCGGGTCAGAAAATAAACCTTTAACTATTAGAGAAATAAAATGCCCTTTAGTCCTAGCCTACCCCCCGCCCAATAAAAACGAGCTTAGCGACCAATTATGCGATCTTCTGTCGATAATTATTGAGCCTCTTATGGACGAATGTGTAACAGTTAGTCCTCACTCAATTCTTCCGCCATGCCCTCTGATTTTATTTCAGCCATACTGCCCATTTCATCAGCGGCGTTCACCGCATCAGCCGCCCCTTCCGTTACCGCATTTACAGCGTTAATTGCTGAAGTTTTAACAGACAGCATAGCGATATCGATCTCAGACTGTTGATGTGAATCGTTGAACAATCCGGTGAAAATCACGATACCGGCAATAATAATAAATATAGCTATAAGGTAATGAATAACTTTCATATATGGTGCACCAGCTCGGATCGACATTTAACTTCAAATAAACACGTTGTCGGCATAATATTCGTCATGGTTTCTGGCATTGAGTAAAATACGAAATTTATTCACCTTTAACGTTTATTTCCAACTGATTTTATATAATTACATTGTTCCATATATAAGGTACATATAATAAAAACCTAAGCTGCTATCTAAATCTTGAACCATTATTTACCACAAATACCACGCTCATCGGAGCATTGAGCTGTAAATAATTTGTCATTTAGTTTGCGCCTAAACATTGATTGTAGTATACCGTCCGCCTGAATTTTTTCAGCGCATCGAATTTGAACGTCGATTTACCGAAGCGCACTATTTTTTGTTTAATATTTCAAACATTTAGCATCCGCTCAGCAGAGACAATAACAGCAAAACCGCTAACCTCGATGCTAGCAATACGAACACCAAACTACACCCAAACGATTGAAGGGGACAAATTAAAATGGCGATAGCAGAAGACAAAATGATTCACGGCATTACACCGTATAACGCCAAAAAATCCGAAGAGTACATGAATGAAAAGCAGTGTGATCACTTTCGCGCTATTCTAGGGGCATGGCGCAAAACACTGGTTGATGATATTTCACGAACTTTGCATACCATACAAGATGAGAACATAAACCATCCTGACCCAAACGACCGTGCGAGCCAGGAGACCGACATGTCTCTGGAACTTCGTAATCGCGACCGAGAGCGTAAGTTACTTAAAAAAATCGACGAAACTATTGTCAGAATCGATGACAATGATTACGGATGGTGTGAGAGGTGCGGCGTAGAAATTGGAATAAGACGGCTAGAAGCTCGCCCGACAGCAGAACAATGCGTTGACTGTAAAACGCTTAACGAAATAAAAGAGCGTCAAATGGGCTAGTTTTTACTCAGCATTGCACAAAAAAAGCCCGCAAACTGAAAAGTATTGCGGGCTTTTTTATAAGCAGATATTTTTACTTTAAGCTACATTCCCTTAAACACCCATGTGATCGAAACATATCGATAACCCAGCATTTTGCCCCCCTTTATTAGGGCTCATATACTTCCACATAGGCTTCATCACGAATTTCTCTGACCCACTCTGCATAGTCAGCATCAGACTTCCTGTTCCTAAGTTGTTCTGCTGCCTGCCTGCGAACTAGCAAATCGCCCACCTCTTCATCTTTTCGTTCCAAAACCTGAATTAAATGCACTCCGAACTGAGAATCTACAGGATCAGACAATTCATTTATCTGCAAAGCGTTCATGGCTCTCTCAAACGGCGCCACCGTCTCACCCGGTGACAACCAACCCAGTTCTCCCCCCTGCGTCGCAGAAACAGCGTCATCCGACATAGCCTCGGCGATCTGTGCAAAGTCTTCACCTCCATTAACTCGCGACTTAACAGACTCTAGTTGCAGCTTTGCCTGTTCACGGGCAATTGGGTTTTCCGCCGAAATCAATATATGACGTGCACGAGATTTAGTAATCGTCTCAGTCGTAATCCCCCTCTTTTCCTCCAAAGTTAATATGTGCAAGCCATTCTGGCTTCGCAACACATCGGTAACCTGTCCTGGCATCATTCCACTTAAAGCCTCTACAAATAAAGATGGAAGCTGACCGAGCTTACGCCAACCTAAACTCCCACCTTCCAAAGCATCAGGGGCATTTGAATAAGTAACGGCCGCCTCCGCAAATGACAAGCCTGAACGAATCTGTCGAACAACATCTTCAGCCAGCCGATCAATCGAACTCAGTTGATCGTTTGTTGCTTCCTCAGGAAATGAAATCAGAATATGTCGCAGCAGATACTCTCCTTCAAGATCGCGGCCGCCGAGTTGAGTCAACAATTCATCGACCTCATCTGGTGATACTCGAACCCGACTCGTTACACGAGCCTCAACCACTTGTCTAATCGTCATTTGTCTGCGCAGGTCAGCTATGAACGAATTAATCGACATGCCCCCACTGCGTAAATCTGCCTCCAATTGCTCCACGGTGACATTATTCGATTCGGCTATCTGCCCTGCCGCTGCCCAGACCTGTTCATCCGTAATCTCAAGACCCATTCGCTCACCTAGCTGCAGCTGGAGCGATTCAATAACCAGACGCTCCATAAGTTGTTCGCGAAGTAACTCTTCAGGTGGCATCGGCAAACTTTCATCGCCATTTCGAGCTGTCTCAAGCTCAACCCTCAACGCGCCAATACGAGAGTCGAATTCACCTTTTGTTATAACATCATCATTTACTACCGCGACCACGCGGTCAATTTCACGTAGCTCTTCCTGTACATCTTGGGCGAAAACAGAGCTAGGCAACAAAGCCAACACCACCGTTATTGTCATTGTCGACAATAACAATATAGAAGATCGCATAATCATAAAAGTACCGGAACTTCGAATTAAATGATAAATCATAAAAACTAACAGGAATAAAGGGGTCTAAAATTACCCCTCTGTAAGGCTACAGTCCAGAGCGAATACGCGCTAATCCCGTTAATTCAAACTCAGCAAGAAATGACTGACGATCATTACTAGTCGACCGAACACGGTTTTGATAAAACAACCGTAAACGCCAGCAACAGCCGTTATATTCAAACCCAACTTCTGTCTCTAGGTTTTCTTCATCACGTATTGAAAAGCGGTCATTTCCAAATACAGTCCAACGTTCCGTTATAGGTAATTGCGCCCGAACATCAATTTGTTCTATTGAATTGTCTGTGTATCGATAACCGACCCCTAAAAAGCGACCACCATCATTATAATTAAAGTCGAATTGAGCTTGACGCACATTGCTCGCGTCAGTGTTCCATTGTACGTAAGCATAGGCAGAAATATTATCACCTAGCTGAGTGTGAACCTCACCCAGCACATCCGCAATGCCATCCGTATTGTCTTCTCTAGCGAATGGAAGCCCGGTTCTGGAATCTATCCCCTCTAGGCCCTTACGGTCTTTGAGAAACACAACTGTACCAAGGCTGGCTTTAAGCAAACGATCACCAGTTTCAGAGTCATCGATTCGGCTAGTCAACGCAAAGGTTACCTGATTGGTATCGCCGACTCGGTCAGCGCCGTAAAATCGGTTTGCTCTATAAATTTCACCAAAATTATTGTAAGTGATCTCAGAAGAATCAAACAAAGGTAAAGCGGACTGATCTACTTCAGGTGCATACGCATAAAAGGCTCTTGGTTCCAAAGTTTGAATAGCATCCCGGCCAAACCAACGAGCTCTACGTTCAAAAAACAATCCCGCATCCAACGAAAATACCGGCGCTGTTCGGCTTGGACTCGTATCATTTAACTCAGAAAATGGAGTAAATCCCGCAGGAATTTCCACCTCCCCCATTGCATTCACAAACGCATCAGAGGTGTTTATCAGAAAATTATCACCATCTATATTGTACTGGGTATGGCGAACTTCCACGCGCGGCTTAAAGAACCCCCACGTGTTTTCGAGCGGTAATTCAAGAAAAGGAGTCGCATCCAATCGCTGAGTATTAAGGAATGACTCATGCGAAAACTCAACGAAAGAACCGCGCAAACCGTATTCAATGTCTAGTGGGCCTTCGTCAAAATTAGTTGAGATCGTAACTTCAGGTAAGCGCTCGTAAGGTTCGGTAAACCCTGTATCAACTGCCTTATACTGGAATGCCCGTACGCCAACATTTAACCAATCACCGCGATAGTTTAGTGATGCCTGCCGATCAACAAAAAATACTGAATAAAAATCGACATCGTTGTAAAAATCGTTGTAATACTCCGTATCTGAGAGATCATTGTACACACCTCTCAAATTCCAATTGTCACCAAACCTTTGCTGGTGCTCAAATTTCACCAAAAATCGATCCTCTCCATTAAACTCGTCGTCGCCGGGCAAAAATTCCCCGTTAAATTGGCCTTGAACTTTTTCGCCCATATAACGCACCTCACCTTTAAGCTGTGCGCCCCGTTCGGTGTACCAAGTTGGCGTTATCGTTGCGTCCATCTGCTCATGAATATTCCAGTACCAAGGAATACCAAATACAAATCCATTGTCCGTCTGGGATCCAAATTCAGGAAACAGCACACCGGTCTTGCGTTTGTCGTTGATTGGAAAACTCAGCGCCGGGAAATAAAAAATCGGAACTCCCTTAAACCTTACTCCTAAGTTCTTGGCAACACCGCGGCCCGTATTTTGATCCAACTCCAGCTCAGATGCAGACAACATGACATCGTCCTGCCCTTCAGCACAAGTGGTATAAACAACTTTTCTCAATCGAGTTACGCCAGCACCCTCTAGGAAAACCTGTTCCGCAGAACCTCGTGCCTGTACCGCGACTGACTCGGTGTCATCATTGATACCATTTCGCGCGGCCATTTTAAACTCTGATTTACCGGCTTCCCCTATCTGGGTCGGGACTTGTACTTTCAATGAATCTGTTTGCAACCAATCACCAGCGGGGGAACGCCATGCAACATCTCCAGACCCTTCAATTTCATCTGTCGACCGGTTATATCTCAGCTCATCACCCGTCAAACGCTGTCGACCCTGCACTAACTCCGCATTGCCGCGCAATAACACGACACCGTCTCCAATTGATTCTACTTCGTCGCCTTCAAGTGAAATCGGAAGCTGACCATTTTCGCCAGGCTCCAAATCCGAATTTGGGAACGGAATAACGTCGGGCTCACAATTACAATTTGCACCACTTGTGTCGCATGCAGCGTTGGCAGACTGCCATGCTGAACCTAACAATAACGCAAATACTGTGGCAAGGAGTTTTGGCAACCCGCCCACTTTTGGTTTTGTTTTTAGTTTCCAACGAGTATTTCGAGACATGGCTAACGGCATTGGTTATTCCTCAAGAGTATTCAAAACACTTTACGGTCGTAAGGACAGGCGACGATAAAGGTAAAATGTTTATCCTTTTCACAAATGTCGCTCTATACATATAGACCCGATTATATGAGGTATACGCTTTCTGTGAAACGGCTACACGCCAATCATTAACACTATTTTTAAAGTAAATTCACCACCGCTTTAAGCAAATCAGCACAGATGATATCTTCCAAACTTCAATAACAGGCTCAATATACGCTATTTACATGATTACATTCCCCGCAAATCCGGCCGATATTACTATATTTATTTTGGCGGCAGGCCGCGGCGAACGTATGCGCCCACTATCTAACACGACCCCAAAGCCTCTTTTAAAAGTCTTGGGAAAAAGCTTGCTTGAGCACCATTTGCAACGGCTCGCAACACAAGGTTTTCAAAAGATCATCATAAATGTGGCTCATTTGGGTCAGAAAATTATTGATACTATCGGGGGCGGTCAGTCGTTTGGTCTCGATATCATTTATTCATTTGAAGAAAATGGCGCCCTTGAAACACTTGGTGGGGTTCGCAACGCGCTAGATAAAATTCAAAGTGAGCATTTCTTATTGCTGAATGCTGACATTTGGTGCGACTGCGATTTTCGTTCGCTACTGGCTCATCAACCTGAAGTAGCGCATTTACTTATGACAACAAACCCATCGCATCACCCAGAAGGTGATTTTATACTGGAGGAGTCAGGCAAACTTAGTCTAGGCCTACCCGGCGATGGACTCACGCGACAAACCTATACAGGAATCGGGATATACAACAAGTCGTTCATAGCATCCCTCGATAAAGGGTACTCACTCCTTGGGCCCTTGTTAAGAGCAGAGATAAAAAAGAATAAACTTTCGGGATCCATGCATCATGGGCAATGGTTTGATATCGGAACCCCTGAAAGACTGATTCAGGTCAATCAGCTGCTGCTAAAATAAATTGATAGTATCCAATTCAGCTAGTTATCTCGCTCAACCATTGCTTTCACAAATACTTTAGAAAGACTGGATACCATAGCAACCTTTACGTCAGGCATTGTTTGCTCTATGCCTAGATCGCGCAAACTTGTCGCCTGTAACCCCTTAAACCCGCAAGGATTAATATTTTTAAACGGAGCGAGATCCATATCCACGTTTAGACTAAGGCCATGGTAACTACAACCCTTACGAATTCTTAGACCAAGCGCGGCCACCTTCTTACCATCAACATACACCCCCGGGGCGCCCTCACGCCTGACTGCTGTCAACCCGAAAGAGCTTAGGTAGTCTATAAGCCCTGTTTCAATACTGCTCACTAGAGTTTTTACACCAAAGCCCCGTCGTCTCAGATCTATTAGACAGTAAATGATCAGTTGCCCTGGGCCGTGGTACGTGATCTGCCCACCCCGATCTGACTTCACTATTGGAATCGAACTAGGGCTAATCGTTTGTTCTTTGCACGCCGTGCCCTGCGTATATATAGGAGGGTGTTCAAGCAACCAAAACTGATCCACAACCCTCTGATCCCGCATCTCTGTATATGCCCGCATTTCAGCTTGCATCTCAAGGTACCCCTGCACCCCATAATCTTTAACCTCGAAACCAGAAAATGAATTTTGATTCATAACACGTGGCAATATTTGTGACATCAAAGGATGTTTTCCTTAAGCCCCTCTGAAACTAATGCAATCACTTAAAGCGTCATCAACACCTGATCATGTTGATGCAACCGTTGATAGATGTCTTCTAACATCTCTCGATTTTGCAAGGTTAGCATTGCGGATACCGACACATAAGACCCCTTCCCTGATGACTTAACACTGAATACGATTTCGCTCATAACAGGACCAACGTTGCATTCAGTAAATACAGTCTTCACTGCTAAAATTGCCGGCTGCTCATTTCGGCACATGGCTTTAAATGTATAGTCACAAGGATATTCGAGCAAATCAAAGCCATCGCCGGATTTATCGTTGTTTTTACTGTTATTTTTATTGTTGTTATTCAAACCCAGTCTTCACTAGCAAAACCCCAAGCAGCCATTAAAAGGTGTCCTTTCAAAAAGTTCTTTAAAAATTGGCAATTTGTAAGCGAATATAATCGGTGAGTTTTTTAATCAAATCAGCCTCTGCAACCGCATGCAATCCAACCAAGTCGATACTTTCAAGCTCGACATCCCCAGCGATTACACGCGCTGTTCCAACCATATCTCCCTCAGCGATAGGTGCTTCAACATAGGCCGGAACTCTGTAATCAAGCGTTAATGAATCACGAAGTTCTTTTGCAATTACGAGAGTAACTGGATCAACCGCACCGAATGCTAGATGGTCTGCCTCTCCGTAATAAACTTCCAGTGTGTCTTCGGGTCGAGGCACTAGTAGCACTTGCAACGGCATGTAAGCAGCATGACCATAGTTCAACAAACTTGCTGCTTGATCGA
>DNHK01000188.1:8954-15982 GCA_003485905.1 Gammaproteobacteria bacterium
CTAACCGCATATCGTTTTTCACGGATGATGCCGCCAAACAGTAACCCGCAGCCTCGGTATAGCCTGTTTTAATACCGTCAACTGACGGATCTCTCGCTAACAATGTATTCCGATTGCCTTGGGTAATATTATTAAATGTATATTCCGGTTCAGAATACCATTTATAAAATTCGGGAAAATCTCTTATCAGCGCTCGCGACAATAGCGCCAAATCGTACGCCGTCGAATAGTGTTCCTCACCTGGTAATCCAGGTGCATTAGTAAAGTGACTTGACGTCATACCCAACTGTAATGCTTTTTGATTCATCACAGTCGCAAAACCAATTTCCGTTCCAGCCACATGCTCCGCCAAAGCTACCGCAGCATCGTTACCGGATTGAATGATCAGTCCTTTTAGTAAGTCATGGACAGTTACCCGTTTTCCTACTTCGATAAACATGCGCGAGCCACCGGTACGCCATGCTTTCTCACTCACAACCACCTCATCTTCCAACGCCAATAAGCCGTTCGAAATACGATCAAACACAACATAAGACACCATCAATTTAGTTAAACTTGCGGGTTCAACTCGAATGTTTGCTTCCTTCTGTGCAAGAATAGTTCCGCTCCCGTGTTCCATTAATATCCAAGATTTCGCCTCAAGCATTGGACTGGGAATACTACTAAGCGCGGCCTTGGAGATCATTTGCGAGATCGCCACATTATGGCTAGCACACAATAACGCGAAAACTATAAATTGATAACTTACCCGCTTGGTATTACAAAAAAACTTCACTACTTGCACTATCTTGAACTCCTCAATTATTCTCAATAAACAAACTATAAATTAAATACAAAACAACATTAATAAACGTATCCAACAAATCTCATCATTCAGCGACCGGGTGTGCAGGATAGCCTTCTTGCTCCAATCGTAATTTAACGCTACTTGCGCTAGCTTCAGTAAATGGCCCTAAACGTACTCGGTGCAAAACCCGACCGTCATTCCCCTCCGTAGATATGATTCGAACCGTTAAGAATCCAGCTTCACTCAAGCGGTCTCTAGTCACACGTGCATTTTGTTCATTGCTATAAGCGCCAACCTGAAAACGAATACCAGCATTCACTTCTGGTAAAACAACATCAATCGGTGATTCAGGTTGATATATGGCAGTCTCGCTATTGTTATAATTAGCTTCGGGATTAACGGCAGCACCCTCATCCAGTTCTGAGGAGCGAACGGCAGAAGCTTGGCTCGCGCTTGAATCATAGCTCGGTGCAGGAACGGGCGTACTCACCAGTGGGGCGCTGATCGCGTCACGAACGGGAGCACTCGCACGCGCAGTATCAGCTGCGTTTACCACCTGTATTTCCACATCGGCAGTACCCGTCTTTATCATGTCCAGCTTTGCGGCTGCGGCGTACGACAAATCAAGTATCCGACCGTGTAAAAATGGCCCGCGGTCATTAACTTTCACCACAACGCTCTTTCTATTCTGAGTATTAGTCACGCGAACATAACTCGGTAACGGTAACGTTTTGTGCGCCGCAGTCATCGCATACATATCATAAATCTCACCACTTGAAGTACGCCGTCCATGGAACATTTTTCCGTACCACGAGGCTTCTCCTTGCTCGGTATGGCCTCTCGCTTCCTTAACTGGTCGGTACATAACGCCGTATACGCGATAAGTACTATTACCAGTCTCACTAAGTGGCTCATCTTTAGGAATAGCATCTGGCACTTGTGCGGCACGTTCAGCACTCATACGAGGCGGCCCATCTTTGGAGAAGTAACCACCTGCGTTCCCCCCGCCACAAGCAGTAAGGATCAGAAACATGCTCAGAACGACGTATCTCATCGTACCTCCAACATTGCGGCCTTAATTTCCTGACTCAGCTCATGCACTGCCATTGCATACATAGTGCTTCGATTATACTTGGTTATAACGTAAAAATTATGATGTGCAACTCGAACAACCGGTGCAGTGTTGGCATCTAAAGCAACCACTCCAACCTTAAGGTCTTGAGCCAGTGCATCCATCAACTTAGCACCCGTATTTTCGATATCTGCCACCGTTCGATCAGTATTTAATTTAGCGCTAGGCGAATTCAGTAGCTCCGCAGAGTAGCTTGCGAAATCAGTAATCACAGGCTGACCGGCCTGCCAACGGTGATGGTTAAAATAGTTGGCAACACTACCTATAGTATCCACAGGATCGTTAATTAAATCAATACGATCGTCAGCATTAAAATCTACTGCGTATGCTCGATAACTTGTGGCAATAAATTGCGGATAACCTACTGCGCCCGCATAGGAGCCTTTCACCTCAAGTGGATCAAACCCCTGTTCTTGGCATAGCTGTAGAAAAGCTTTTAATTCTCCCGCGAAAAATGCGCTACGGCGCGGATACCCTGAGACTAAGGTTGCGAGTGATTCAAACACTCCATGTTTGCCTCGATATTGCCCAAACCTTGACTCAACACCAATAATGGCAACAATAACCTCCTCGGCAACCCCATAATCTACAGAGGCTTTGGCTAGTTCCTTTTGATAGGTTTGCCAGAAATCGATACCTTGTTGTATACGCTCTGGTTTTATAAATAAGCCACGGTAATCTTTCCATGTCATAGATTTTTCAGCGGGCTTGGTCATCGCATCAATAATGCTCTGCTTAAACTCAACTGCAGCAAACAAACGTTGTAACTCGGCGCGATCGAATCCCTGCTCCATGAGCTCCTCTGCCAGTGTCAGTAATTCAGGATGATCTTGCATCTCAATAGCTTCGGCACTAATACTCAGCAATAACGACGTCAACACAGCCATACCTGCAACTAAGCGCACTAGTCGAGCTGCAAAGTACGCTGATGTGCTTCCAAATTCCTTAACCGCCCGATCTAAAACTCTATACATCAATAATCCTCATTAACTAAACTCTAATACTATGCCTTAATTCCAAGAATCGGCTATACCGCACAAATCACTTTTAATGATTCATTAATGACTGGTGCGAATGAATACTCATTAATATCCCAAAACCAAACATTAGTGTCACCATAGAAGTACCACCATAACTAATCAACGGCAGCGGCACTCCAACCACCGGTAACATTCCAGAGACCATCCCAATATTCACAAAAACATAGAAAAAAAACGTCAGCGATAAGCTTCCAGCCAACAGCCTTGACCACGTATCTTGTGCCGCATACGCGATCATTAATGCTCGGAATACAATGCACATGTATATTGCCAGTAGTGCACCAACCCCCATTAACCCGAACTCTTCGGCAAAAACGGAAAAAATAAAATCAGTGCTCCTTTCAGGTATAAATTCGAGCTGAGATTGACTGCCCGCCATCCAACCCTTGCCACGACTACCTCCAGACCCAATCGCAATCATTGATTGAATTGTATGGTACCCCGCACCTAACGGATCGGACCAAGGATCAATCAAGGTTAATATTCTCCGTTGTTGGTACTCGTGCAGATATGTCCACAAGTACGGAGCAGCGACGGCTACACAAATTAAAGCGCCGAGCATATACCTCCATCGTAACCCCGCTAGAATAACTATCACCAAACCAGAAACAGCAATCAAGATTGCCGTTCCGAGATCCGGTTGAAGTAGCACCAATCCAACCGGAAGCATTACTACGATTAATACCAGACAAGTCATAGGGATAGACAACGGTAACGGCCTGCGACTAACTACCCAGGCGACCATCATCGGCACCCACAACTTCATTAACTCTGATGGTTGAAATCGAAAAAACCCCAGATCAAGCCAACGCTGGGCACCCTTGCCGACAATGCCTAGAATTAATACCCCTACCAATAGCGTAGACCCGATGATATATACCCACGGTGACCATCGGTGCCATGTTTGTGGGCTTATCTGCGCAACAACGGCAAGCACTGCAAACGACAATAATATTCGAATAACTTGACGCAACATTGCACCATCATTCTCACCCGTCGCACTGTAAAGAATAAACAAGCTAGACAGGCACAGCATAATTAGAAACACCATTAACGGCGCATCAAGATGTGAACGGCTTTCAGCCCTCATTGAGCGATTGCCACGCGCGTATCTGTTTCGTTTGTAATTACCTCATTAGATTGATTAGCGAAGTATTGATCCATAACAGCTCGGGCAATCGGTGCGGCCACACCACTGCCACTACCACCATTTTCAACAATCACTACTACGGCAATTTTGGGGTTCTCTACTGGCGCATAAGCGACAAACAGCGCATGGTCACGTAACCGCTCAGGAATTTTATCGGCATCATATTTTTCGTCTTGTGCAATTCCTATTACTTGAGCAGTGCCACTTTTCCCCGCCATCCGATATAAAGCATCAGCACCAATCGCCCGAGCTGTTCCTCTCTCTCCGTGCGTTACTTCTTGCATTGCGTCGCTGATAATCGACATGGAGCCGGGATCAGATAAGTTCACTTGCTGTTTAATCAGAATCGGTAATTCTTGAACAGTTTCATGGTCAGCAGCACGGACAGCCGTAACCAAACGCGGTGCGACTCTTGTTCCATTATTCGCCAGAGTCGCTGTCATGACTGCCAATTGAATTGGTGTGACCAACATATAGCCTTGGCCGATACCAGTAATAACTGTTTCACCCGGATACCAAACCTCGTCCCGCGCTCGCTCTTTCCATTCTTTGGAAGGTACAAGGCCAGTTGGCTCGTTATGCAAATCAATTCCCGTTCGACGACCTAACCCAAATTCAGTTAAAAAACCGTGAAGATAGTCTATTCCTAGCTGATGTGCCACAGAGTAAAAATAAACATCACACGACTGCGCAATTGCACTTTGCAAGGTAACACTACCGTGGCCGGCATGCCTCCAACACCGATAGCGTTGCGAGCTACCGGGCAGCGAATACCAGCCTGGGCAAATCTCTGTAGATGCTGGTGAAATCCCATAGTCCAGCGCCGCTAATCCAACTAACCCCTTGATAGTCGATCCAGGCGCATATCTTCCGTTCAACGCTCGATTCAGTAAAGGCCTATCGAGACTATCCCGCAGCTTGCCGTAATTCTCCTGGCTGATTCCGTTAACAAATAAATTCGGGTCATAAACCGGATTACTTACAAATGCCAATACATCACCCGATGTAGGGTCAAGTGCGACAATGGAACCTCGATAATCACCCAACGCCTGCCTCGCCATAATCTGCAAGTCAATATCCAGCCCCAAGATCAAATCTTCACCGTTAATCGGTGATTCGCTTTCCAGAACTCGGACACTGCGGCCATGCGCCGTGGTTTCGACTTGCTCAAACCCGATCTTTCCTCGCAATTGCTCTTCGTACATCCCTTCGATACCAAGCCTTCCGATATATCGAATTTCCCGATAGGCTTCCCGGTCGATCTCCGCCAGATCATCCTGAGAAATCCTTCCCACGTACCCAACTGAGTGCGCCGTTTCCTCTCCGTACGGGTAATTACGCACCACCTGAACCTCTAAGCTCGCGCCATTTAACTTATGTTGATGCACGGCATAGCGGGCAACTTCCGCTTCACTCAACGCTAATTTAAGTGTTTGCGATTCAAATGACGGTCTAGACCGAACCTGCTCTAAAAAACTCTCAACACTCTGCTCGTCTAAATGAATCAGTCGAGCTATTTGGTTGAGCAAAGCATCCATATCATCAACTTGCGAAGGCAGAATCTCAACTGAGTACACAGGTTTGTTTTCGGCCAGTAGTCGTCCGTTCCGATCAAATATCTCCCCTCTGGCCGGAGAAACCGATTGCAATCGAATACGGTTGTCGTTAGAAAGCGTTTCAAAACGCTCGTACTCATACACTTGTAAAAACCAGACCCGAAAAAACAAGCCGCAAAACATCAACACAACCACGCCCGCGGCAATGGACAAGCGCTGCTTCGCTAACGTAGTTTCACGCTGATAGTCTTTAATTTGTGCAGTTTCCAAATAAATTATCCTTAGTAAAAACTATTCATAAATAATAAAGCTATGCTCGCGCGAGCTTACTACTGCGCACTAAAAAATATACCCATGGCCAAACGATCATGTTGACAATTAAGGGTGCCCAATAAGCCCAATCAGTAAAAATCGCCGTATTGACCCCAACCAACAGAACCTGCAAAAACCTAGCAATAAGCGTTAAGCCAAACACAACTAATGCCTGTTGAAAAATTGTAAACAACTGCATTTTGAAATTAATTACATTGGCCATGTAGGCTAGCAAGGTATAGATCAACGCATAAACACCAAGCGATTCGGCCATCACAACATCAACAGCTAATCCAGTCAGCATTCCAAACATCGGGCCACATATACGAGGTACAAATATCGCCCAGGCAATAACGACAACACCAACCCAATCCGGTCGCCAGGCTTCCAACGATTGCGGAAGTCTTATTACCACAAGCACCATCGCAATAAATACAGATACCAGAATCGGAAACGTATCTAAAAACCGAAAACCAGCCGAGGTCTTCACTCTTCGATCCCCTGAATTACCGATAGCAACAACACATGCGCAAGTTTATCGAGTTCAACTACCGGTCGAGCAGTAATCTCTAGAAACGAATGCCCTAAGGATTCAGAAATATCTTCGACAATCGCAACGGGATAACCCTCGGGATAACGCCCCCCCATACCGGAACTAACTAAAAGGTCTCCTTCACGAATATCGCTATTGCGGGTTAAAAACGGTAGTTTGAGAATATAAGTTGAGCCACCTTGACCAATCCCCATCGTTCTCACACCGCTGCGTTCAAACATCAGAGGGATAGCCACATCACCGTCGGTCAGAAGTCTTACCTGGGCGCTATTCACCATCACCTCTGTTACCAACCCAACGACCCCTGTCTCATCAATAGCGACCTGCCCCTCATAGGCACCATCTATCAGCCCTTTATCAACAACAATTTGCTGGCGAAAGGTGTTTACACTGATATCTTTAACTCTCGCGTACTTGGTTTCCATCCGTGTAGCCTTCGACGCATCAAGCAAGCTACGCAACTCATTATTCTCCCTCTCAAGCGGCCTTATTCTTAGT
>DNHK01000266.1 GCA_003485905.1 Gammaproteobacteria bacterium
TTTGAAACATTTTATTGCGAATGGGTATGCAAGTTTCCACTCGCTTATTTAGATTTCGCGGCATCCAGTCGGCACTCGATATATAAACCTTGGGTTTATCTTTATTTCGAAAATAATATACGCGGTCATGTTCTAAAAACTGGCCGAGTACCGACCTTACTCGTATGTTATCGGATAGCCCTTTAATTCCAGGGCGCAATGTACATATGCCACGGACAATCAAATCTATTTGAACCCCGGCTTGGGAAGCACGATACAGTGCCTTTACTAATGTCTGGCTAGCTAGGCCGTTCATTTTGGCGATAACTCTAGCCTGACGACCTTGAGATGCTTCAACCATTTCCTGCCGGATAGATTCTAGCAGCAAGCCAAGGATTCCTTCTGGGGATTGTACTAGCACCACTGGACGTACTCCGAGATTCTGGGTGGTCAGCTGAATAAAGAGACTTTGTACGTCCTGAGTGATTTCCTTGTCGCAAGTAAAATAACCATAGTCCGTATAGGCTCGCGCTGTGCCGGGATGGTAATTTCCGGTACTTAAATGCGCGTACTTAATCAGTTGGCCATTCTCGCGTCGTACGATCAACATCATTTTGGCATGGGTTTTTTGTCCGACCATTCCGTAGACCACATGTACGCCAGCAGCCTGGAGTTGGCTGGCGATGGATATATTGTTTTCTTCATCGAATCGCGCCATAAGCTCAATTACAGCTGTGACCTCTTTACCTCGTTGAGCAGCAGCCTTTAGAATCTCTAATATAGGTGAGTCTTTTCCGGTCCGATACAAAGTTTGTTTTATTGACAAAACGTCAGGGTCCTCACTCGCTTGTCGCAATAAATCTAATACCGGGGAAAAAGACTCAAACGGCTGATGAATGAGAAGTTCCTCATGTTTGAGTGCATCAAATATAGAACTATGTTTTTGCAGCATTCGAGGTGTTTTGATGGTGTGCGCAGGATATCTGAAGCGATCTCCGGGGACTAAATCTGTTAAACCTATTAACCGGTTTAAATTTACTGGTCCGTTGACCTGAAAAATTAGCTCATCAGGGAGTTGAAACTGATTTTGTAAGAATTCAACCAGGTAGTCGGGGCAATCGTTGCTGACTTCAAGTCGAATTGCATCGCCATAACTTCTATGTGGAAGCTCACCTTGAAGGGCATTTAGTAAATCGTCTACTTCTTCTGGGTCGACATACAGGTTACTGTTTCTGGTAACCCGAAAACTATAAACGCCTTTTACATCCAAACCTGGAAACAAGAGGCCGGTACTCGCGTGAATCAAGGATGCTAGAAAGGCAAAATTTGTCTCTTTGCGTGGACTGATGGTTTTTGGAATTGGGATTAAGCGGGGTAATGTTCTGGGGGCTGGAATAATAGCGATATCCAGTGATCGATTTCTGGCGCTAGCAGTAGCTTCACCTGAGCTCTTTTCTTCAATAGCGGTTACTAGTCGGGCAGGGTCGTGAAGCTCCACAATTAGGCACAGTCCTTTATTAATTGTTTTAGGAAAAGGATGCGCTGGGTCCAGCCGAATCGGCGTAACTACTGGTAATATATTGTCCTTGAACCAGCTACGTGCCCATTCGGTTTGTATATCGCTAAATTCATTTACCCGAGTAAAGTTAATTTTATTCGATGCTAGTTCAGGAATTAGCTCCTGGTTTAAGCACATATACTGATTTTGGATGAGCTTGCGCGTACGTTTGGTACACAAGTGAAAGATATCTTCTGGCGTTAATCCATCCGGTCCAGTGTCTTGTAATCCGAGATCTACTTGCTGTTTGATTGCCGCAAGCCTTATTTCAAAAAACTCGTCCAAATTTGAAGATGAAATACATAGGAACTTAAAGCGTTCGAGCAATGGAATTTCGGGGTCTCTAGCCATTTCGAGTACCCGCTCGTTAAATGCCAAGAGAGACGTTTCTACGTTACTGTAAAAATCCTTACTGGAAAGTGCTGGTTCTTGCAATTTGTTCTCGGCTAAGCGCATTGGTTCTACTTGCTAAAATGTAACTAGAATCGTTTATCTACAGTATTCGATAGCATAGTATACGAATGTGGCAATTTACATACACTAGTTTTCGAATTGTCTGTAAACTACGCATCCCTTTGATTTGGCAGTCTTAATAGTAAGGCCAATAATGGCCCGAATGCCGAGAGTGAGTTTTCGAATAATGCAACAGACAGATGATTTACGAATAGTTGGCACTCAGGAGTTGGTGCCTCCCAATATTCTCTTACAGCAAGTATCCATTTCTGAGCAGGCGGCCGAGGTAGTTGCTGCAGGGCGTAACGGGATTCACAATATACTCGCAGGAACGGACGACCGACTGCTTGTTATTGTTGGGCCATGTTCCATTCATGATCCTAAGTCGGCATTAGAGTATGCCGGACGATTGTTAGAGATGAAGAATGCGCTTCAAGACGACTTGCAAATAGTGATGCGAGTATATTTTGAAAAGCCAAGAACAACGGTCGGTTGGAAGGGGCTAATTAATGACCCTGATCTTGATGAAAGTTTTCAGATTCAGAAAGGTCTCACTATTGCCAGGACACTATTGCGCGATATTAACGAGATGGGCCTGCCGGTGGGTAGTGAGTATCTGGATTTGATCACGCCTCAGTACACTGGCGACCTTGTGTCATGGGGCGCCATTGGGGCTCGTACCACTGAAAGTCAGTGTCATCGTGAGTTAGCTTCGGGTTTGTCTTGTCCTGTTGGATTTAAGAACGGAACCAGTGGAAATTTGCAAATTGCTGTTGATGCTATAGGCGCTAGTAATAACCCACATATATTTCTTTCTGTAACTAAAGAAGGGCGAACCGCGATTTTTAATAGTGCCGGAAATTCCGACTGCCACATCATACTTCGAGGGGGCAGCAGTGGAGTTAATTATCAACCAGAGCAGATTTTGAGTGCAGAAGCTGCCTTGGAAAAAGCCGGATTACCAAAAAAAATCATGATTGATTTTAGTCATGCCAACAGTGAAAAACAGCACCAAAAGCAAATCGAAGTGGCTAAAAACGTTGGTGATCAAATAGCGGGTGGAAGTAGTAGCATATTTGGAGTAATGATTGAATCGCATTTGGTTGCGGGGAATCAGAAAGTGAAACCCGGTGAGCCGCTAACCTATGGTCAGAGCATCACGGATGCTTGCTTGTCGATGGAAGATACCGATGCTGTGCTGCATGGGCTGGCGAAGTCAGTACGTGATCGACGCTTAAAAACCGATCCAAGTAGAGTATAGAACAACGCACCTGTGAAGTTTTACCAATATAAAAATTGTAGTACGTGTCGTAAGGCGCAAAAATTTCTCGACTCTCGAGGTGTTGCGTATGAGTCTATAGATATAACGACTCAGCCACCCTCAGAAGATGAGTTAAGTGCAATGCTTGCTCATCAAAATGGTGAGCTTCGAAAGCTATTTAACACTTCGGGCTTACAGTACAGAGAGCTGGGTATGAAGGATCGCTTGGCCAATATGAGTGCTGCTGAAGCTATTACACTGCTGTCTGGAAATGGGAAATTGATTAAACGACCGTTTTTATTAGGGGACACCTTGGGCTTGGTTGGTTATAAACAAGCTGATTGGGAAAATTCGATTTAGCGAACTATCGAGCTCATCAAGTGCTTCAGCCTTCTTAGAGCCTAAGACAAAACCATTAAGCTTTGGTGAACATATACAGTGCAATTTCACCAAGTAGGTTAGGGAAAAATCTCAAGCCTGTAGATGTTTCGTGTTTGTAATTTACTGCACGACGATCAAGAATTTTAATTCCTTCTTCCGCACACAGTATTTCGAAATCTTTTAGCGTGCACATGTGAATATTTGGTGTATTGAACCAACTATTTGGTAGGTGGCGGCTTACTGGCATTCGCCCGCCAAACCCAAGTTGCGCACGCACTTTCCAGTGACCAAAATTAGGGAAAGAGACGATGCCTGTCTGTCCGACCCGAAGCATTTCTTTTAGCAGCTGGCGCGGGCTTTTCATCGCCTGTAGCGTTAAAGATAACACTACATAATCGAAAGAATCGTCATCAAAACCAGCTAACCCTTGATTCAGGTTTAGCTGGATCACATTTACACCGTTTTTTACGCAGAGGGGTATTGCTTCGGGGTTTATCTCGACCCCATAGCCAGATACAGATTTATCGCTTAGTCGTTTTAGAAGTTCTCCGTCTTCGCAGCCAAGATCAAGTACTCGAGTGTTTGGTTCAATCCATTTAGTTATTATGTCGAAATCGGGGCGTTTAATCTGCGGGATCATTTGGGGCCTCCGTCCGGTATATCTAACGTGCTTTCGAACACTTGATCCATATAGGCGTAAAAAACATTTAGATAATCGGGTATTTCAAGCAGAAAGGCGTCGTGACCTTGGGAGGCGGTAATTTCTGCGTATGTAACGTTTAGGTCATTGTCGTGGATTGCTTTAACTATCTCGCGTGAGCGTTCAACCGTAAATCGCCAATCGCTAGTAAAGGATATGACTAAAAAATTGCATACAGCTGGGGCCATTGCACGGCTGAGATTGCCTTCATGTGCTTCGGCAGGATCGTAATAGTCCAGAGCTTTTGTCATTAACAAATACGTGTTTGCATCAAATGATTGTGCGAAACGATCACCTTGATAACGCAAATAACTTTCGACTTCGAATTCCGGGTTGTAATTAAATCCGATACTTTCTATGTCTCTTAGATTGCGGCCAAATTTTTCGGCCATTAGATCATCTGATAAATAGGTGATATGACCTAGCATCCGAGCGACGCGCAGCCCCCGTGACGGGACGGTATTCTTCTCATAATACCTCCCATCATAGAATTCACTGTCGGTTCGAATTGCCTGACGGGCGACATCATTGAACGCGATATTTTGTGCACTCAATTTTGGTGTTGAAGCGATGATGCAGCTGTGTTTTATGCGCGAAGGGTAATCAATACTCCATTGCATTGCCTGCATTCCACCAAGACTTCCGCCAATTACCGCCGCCCACACGTCGATTTTTAGGCGATCAGCGACCATCGATTGTACGGTGACCCAATCTTCAACTGTGACCATCGGAAAGTCAGGGCCGTAAGGTTGATTAGTAGCTGGGTTAATACTGGCAGGGCCAGTGCTACCTTGAAAACCGCCTAAATTATTCGTGCAAATAACGAAAAATCTATTCGTATCTATCGGTTTTCCGGGTCCAATTAGGTTGTTCCACCAGCCGGAATGAGGGTCTTCGGCACTATGATAGCCCGCTGCATGGTGGTCACCGCTAAGTGCATGACAAATTAGAATTGCATTCGTATTGTTGCTGTTTAACTTTCCGTAGCATTCGTAAACCACATCAAATTGCTCGAGATGGTCGCCACTTTTAAGTTGTACCCGTTCGGTAAAATGCAGGGTCTGAGGCGAAACAATGCCAATAGAATTATTTGTTTTAGGATTCACGACTTAATGTGTTTTTACATGTACTGCTGTGCAAGGGCATACAGTGGTGCAATTGCTAGCATTTGCGTAAGGTTTAAAAATACGAATACCAGAATTGGCGATAAATCAATGCCTCCAAAATCAGGGATGATTCTGCGAGCAGTTGACATTAGTGGTTCAGACAAAGCGTACACCGGGGACATAATTGGGTTATAGGCAGCGTGAGGAGCAACCCAACTCGCAATAATGCGAATTATCATTGCCCCCATAAAAATATAGACAGATAGCTTAAGCAATTCAGCTAACGTGTAAATAAACAGACCAAGTGGCGCTGCTTGAGCACCGGCAATCGAAAGAAGCAGCCAAGTTTTTACGAACGAAAAAGCAATTGTCGCGAATAAGGTTGCGAAGTCTAGCCCCATAAAGCCCGGGATAATGCGTCGAAGGGGTAAAACGACTGGATTAGTGAATTTCACCAAGAATTCGCCAATCGGGTTGTAAAAATCTCCGCGAACCCACTGCATCATAAATCTCAGCAGTAGAGCAAAAATAAAAAGCCCGAGAAAAACGTCGATAAGATAGGACGTTGCATTGCCAATGTAGGGGTTATTCATAAAAGTGTATTCAGGTCTATAAGGGGGTTAAATAGTATTGGTGTGTTTGGCTAATGACTAAATTCTTCGGCCATTGCCTCTGAGCGTTTCTGCGCAGCATCGAATGCTTCGGCGATAATTTCTGGTACCTCTCGATTATTTAGCACCTCCATCGCTTTTGCCGTGGTTCCACCGGGAGAGGTTACTTTTTGAATTAGAGTTGTTAGGTCATCATCTGATAACTTCGCAAGTGTCGCTGCACCTATTGCGGTTTGCATAGCCAGTTCGTTTGCTACGGCCTCACTCAGGCCAGCTTGTATGGCCTTATCTACAAGCGCTTTGATAAATAACATGAAGTAAGCGGGGCCGCTACCGGAAAGCGCGGTAACGATATCGAGATCTGACTCCCGGTTGACCCATGTTGAAATACCAACGGCGTTAAGCATTGATTCTGCGATTTCTTTTTGTTCGTTATTGACGCTCGCGCTAGCGTATAAGGCGCTAGCGCCATAACCGACCAATGCTGGCGTGTTTGGCATAACGCGAACAACCGGATTGTGTGTGCCAAGCCAAGCTTGGAGGCTTTCAATACTTATTCCAGCAGCTATTGATATAAATAGCGTTTGATCTTGATAACCCTCTAGCTGCTGAACCACATCGGACATTAGTTGAGGTTTTACCGCAAGAACTATTACGTCAGCATTTTGGCAAACAATATTATTGTCCGCGGTTACCTGCACGCCGAATAGATCTATTAGTTCATTTCGTCGTTCATCCCTTGGTTCGGCGACAATGATATTACTGGCCGGAACCGTATCAGGGATTAACCCGCCGATGAGGCTGGCAGCCATATTTCCACCGCCTATAAACCCAGCATTAATTTGCATATAGCTTCTATAAAAGTTCTGTCATTCAAGTTGTGTATTGTAGGGCGGAAGTGCGGCCTAGGCCAACCGTCATTCGGTTATCTTATTAGACTTTACTTGATTGTTAGAACTGAGATCCTGATCTGGATTGCAAAATTAAGATCTGGGACCAAATAGATCACTACCGATACGGACGTGTGTCGCACCGGACTGAATAGCTGCTTCTAGGTCGGCGGACATACCCATTGATAAGGAATCAAAGTGCGGACCGATTTCGCTGGCAAGTTGTTTATGGCAAGCGGTGACTCTGCCAAATACTTTTTGCTGTTCCAGCGCACTTTCTCGTGGTTTGGGTATTGCCATTAGACCTCGTAGCTTTAAGTTAGGGAGTAACTCTATTTGATTTGCCAGTAGAGGTAGGTCTTGCATTGACACACCGGATTTTTGCGGTTCATCGTCAATGTTTACTTGAATTAGAACGTTTAGCTCGAAAGAGTGCCGCGCGCGGTGCTCTGATAGGCGGCGGGCTATCTTGAGTCGATCTATTGTGTGGACCCAGTCAAAATGCTCTGCAATGGAATCAGTTTTGTTGCTCTGGATGGCGCCAATAAAATGCCAGCAGACATTAAGGTGTTGAAGTACTTGTATTTTTTTAATCGATTCTTGCAAATAGTTTTCGCCAAAGTGAGTGATCCCGGCTTTTGCTGCTTGTTCGATTTTTTCGGAGGGTTGGGTTTTGCTGGCAGCGATTAACGTAACTTTGTTTGCTTCAAATCCTGCAGCTCTTTCAGCGTCTGAGATTCTATCTTTAAGCTTATGAAAACGTGAATTAAAATCGTTTTTCATATGTAGCGCTTGTCACTAAATTGGGACACGGTATACTCTTAAATTGTTCGCCTGAACCGAAGTTCCAGAGTCGGTAAAGGAAATGATAACAGGTCTTCTGGGAAGGTATGGACATATCTGAGTTGTTGGCATTTTCCGATAAGAACGGCGCTTCGGACTTACATATTTCTGCTGGTCTACCACCCATGATTAGGATAGATGGGGATATCAAGAAAATTAATTTACCGGCGCTTGAACAGGAAGATGTTCAAGCTATGATTTTCGATATCATGAACGACAAGCAACGTAAGGCTTTTGAAGAAAACCTCGAAACTGATTTTTCGTTTGAGATACCCGATTTGGCACGATTTCGTGTAAATGCATTTAATCAGAAGCGGGGTGCGGCCGCGGTTTTTCGGACCATTCCAACCAAAATTCTTACGCTGGAAGAATTGAATGCCCCCGATATATTTAAAGAAATATCTTTGAAGCCACGCGGTATCGTTCTTGTTACCGGGCCGACGGGTTCAGGTAAATCAACGACCCTAGCGGCAATGGTGAATCATGTTAATGAGAATGAGCATGCTCACATTCTCACGATTGAGGATCCGATCGAATTTGTCCATGAAAGTAAAAATTCGCTGATTAACCAACGAGAATTAAATGAACATACACATGGATTTGATAGTGCCTTACGTTCAGCCCTACGTGAAGATCCGGATGTTATTTTGGTAGGCGAAATGCGTGATTTGGAAACGATTAGCCTAGCGTTAACTGCTGCAGAAACAGGGCATCTTGTGTTTGGTACTTTGCATACCACGTCAGCACCTAAGACCGTCGATCGAATAATTGACGTGTTTCCGGCCGCAGAAAAAGCCATGGTTCGGTCTATGCTATCTGAGTCTCTACAAGCTGTAATATCTCAAACCCTCCTTAAAAAAATAGGTGGTGGGCGTGTGGCTGCACACGAAATCATGATGGCTACCGGTGCGATTCGAAATTTAATTCGAGAAGATAAGGTGGCACAAATGTATTCTACGATTCAGACTGGTCAGGCGAGCGGTATGGAGACTTTGGATCAATGTTTGCTGCGCTTGGTTCAAAAGCGGTTGATAACGACTCGAGACGCCAGAGAAAAAGCCGTTGATAAAACAAAATTTTAGGTTGTCCTTTTTGCGACAATCGAATCTTGACTAAGTGAGATAGCATCATGCAAATGCCAGAATTGCTGCAGTTGATGAGTAAGAAAGATGCGTCTGATATGTTTATTACAGCAGGCATTCCCCCTTCCCTAAAAGTGAATGGTGAGATTCTGCCGATTAATTCGGAGATGCTTACACCTAAAGACTCACGCGAACTCGCATATAGCATTATGAATGAGGAGCAGCGCAGAGACTTTGAAGAGAGTAAAGAGTGCAATTTCGCTATTCACCCTAAAAAAATAGGACGATTTCGGGTGAATGTATTTGTTCAGCAAGGAAGCATCGGTATGGTGTTGCGCTCTATTACTACTGTTATTCCATCTGTAGAGGAATTGAGATTACCCGCAATTCTTAAGAAATTGGCGATGGCAAAACGTGGTTTAGTGATATTTGTTGGAGGAACAGGAACTGGCAAGAGCACTTCAATGGCGAGTTTGATTCAATATAGAAACAATCGTTCGCGTGGGCATATAGTTACTATTGAGGATCCGATCGAGTACTTGCACGTGCACGATAAGTCGGTCGTAACCCAGCGTGAAGTAGGGGTTGATACCCAATCATTCGAGTCGGCGTTGGTTAACGCGATGCGGCAGGCTCCGGATTTGATCCAGATAGGAGAGATTCGTACTCGCGAGACTATGGAGAGCGCTCTGGTGTTGGCAGAAACTGGGCACTTATGCATGGCTACGCTCCATGCGAACAACACTTATCAGGCATTAGACCGAATAATTAATTTTTTCCCGGACGAAAGAAGAACTCAATTGCTTATGGATTTGTCGATGAATTTACATGCCGTTGTATCACAGCGATTGCTGGTAGTTAAAGATGCAACTGGTCGAGTTCCTGCGGTTGAAGTACTGATTAATAGTCCCTTAGTCGCAGATCTTGTTAAGGAGGGGCGTGTCGATGAACTTCGAGATATCATGCAGCGCTCCGAGGAGTGGGGAATGCAAACTTTTGATCAATCGCTATTCGGACTGCATGAGGCTGGTCTGGTGTCGTATGAAGATGCGATTGCCGCAGCTGAATCGGAAAATGATTTGAGATTACGTATTAAACTGCAAGGCAAAGATGCGGATGTAGACAAGTTAGGCAAGTCGTTATCTGACGTAACCTTTGATGGGAGCGAGTGAACAGCAAATCCAGATTAAATTGTAAAGTTTAGGGCCACGATAGAGCAAAGAGTTGGTTAGCAATTTAGGCGGGTAGGATATAGGTAGGACAGGCGCTAGTAGTTAAAGAAAGATAAAGAGGTTGTGTAGGCGGGATTTACCCTCGCCGTTGTTGTCGATTCTTATCTAAATTGATTAGATTGTTATCAGTTTCCCCTCACAAATAACCTGTTTTATTTTTCCAGTGAGTGTGTCCCCAAGAAAAGGACTATTTTTACCTGCGCTGTTGATTGAGTTTTCATCCAGAACCCATTGTTCATCACGGTCAAAGATGCAGACATCCGCGCGCTGGCCAACGCTGATTTCACCGGCCTCGATATTTAGAACTCTGGCCGGCCCGTAGGTAAGCATACTAATAGTAGTAGCAAGTGACATTTGTGTTTGTTTGCCTGTGGCTAGCGCGAGTGGCAGTAAAACTTCGAGGCTGGAGGTTCCAGGTTCTGATTCGCTGAACGGGGTAAGTTTTGCCTCGGGTTCATGCGGTTGATGGTCTGTACAGATTGCGGTTATGGTTCCATCTACAACTGCAGCGACCAATGCCTGACGATCTTGCTCGCTGCGAAATGGCGGTTCGACATGGCAATTGGTGTCGAAGCTAAGTAGGCTATCTTCCGTTAGGTGCAAATGAGCGATGGTCACATCGGCGGTTACGGATAAGCCGCGCACGCGTGCTTCCTGAATCATTTCAACAGCTCGGGCGCTACTTATACCGCAAAAGTGTGCTCGGGCACCGGTGGTTTCAACCAAAGCAAGATCTCGAGCGAGACCGACTATTTCAGCGGCAACTGGGGAAGCCGGCAGACCAAGTCGGGTGCTGACTCGGCCTTCGTGCGCGACGCCATTACCGCGTAAGCTGGCGTTTTGTGGATAAATCAATGCAAGAACGTCAAACGTTGTCGCGTATTGCAATGCTCGTCGCATTACCAGGGTATTGTCTAGAGGCGCCAAAGCATTGCTCACCCCTACGCACCCAGCATCTACCAGAGCTTTCATGTCGGTTAGCACACTCCCCTGCAGGCCGTGTGTCAGTGCTGCGATTGGGTATACTTTTGCGCCGCC
>DNHK01000375.1 GCA_003485905.1 Gammaproteobacteria bacterium
ATAGATCAAAGCCCCCTGAATTTGATGCTTTAAGATACGCTTGTTGCGTCCATGTGCCCGCGTCATACCCATAGACGTAAACAGCGCCCGTCGACACGTCATCTTCCCAATCTGAGATAGGAGTACTATTCACACCGGTAGTCATGCTGTCTTCGTCCAAAGCAGTCGCGGCTATTGTGTCTCCATCATCGCTAATAGCAACGGCAACACCCATCGCGTCGTTTCTTTCCAAATTAGCGCCTTTCAAATAAGCCGATTGCTGCCAGGCACCGCCAACATGATCAAATACGTACACTGCCCCGCTGCCGCGCATCTCATCATCCTGCATTTCGTTTGTACCCGCGAGAGAACCATCTTCATCAAAACTACCAATCACTAATCTTTGACCAGATGCCGTCAGAGAAAGTGCGTACCCGAACAAATCTCCAGCCCCTGGGTTGGACGGCTTCACATAGGCATTTTGGCTCCATGTAGTCCCATCACGATGAAATAAATACACCGCTCCAGCAGACTGCTCGGAGTTGTCAGATTGATCGCCATTAATACCGAGCCCACCGCCATCTTCTGTAATAGCAGAGATAGCAAGCGTGTTTCCATCATCACTTAATGCAATCGCACTTCCAAATTGATCTCCATCTGCAAACTGATCACCAACCGTTAGCTCCCCTGTATTTGAGGCCTTAAGGTATGCCTGCTGGGCCCAGACTTCGCCTTCACGAACGAATACATACACAGCACCAGCTTGCGGAATTGAATCGTCAGACTGATCAGCACCAACGCCACGACCTGCGCTAGCTTCAAAATGAGCCGACACCACCATTGTGTTGCCGTCGGCACTCAATAGAACCATATAACCGAAATTATCGGTCAGTCCTGGATTAGAGGCTTTCACATAAGCCTGTTGTGCCCAGCCACCATCATCTTGCGTATAAACGTATACGGCCCCCGCCCCGTAAACAGACTCGTCTGTTTGATCACCATTAATTCCTGTCGCACTACTACTTTCATAAGGAGCGCCTACTGCAAGAGTCGAGCCGTCTTTACTCAATGCTACGGCATTCCCTTCAACCGTGCCCCCCGCACCGAAGGTGTCGCTAGCATTGGTGTTCGAAGCCTTGATATAGGCGACCTGAGATACCTCAGCCGACACATGACCCGTTGCTGCGCAGGATAATAGCAAGAAAATTCCGTATCGAAACCAAATTGAAATACTCATAATATGCGCACCGGTATAATTAAGGGGCAACTGCTGTGTTAGCAGGGACAAAGTTTTCTGTCTGATAGATTTGCTTACCTGTTTCGGTCATCACTACCTGTGCTTTCTCGGTCAGGTTCATAAGCGGCGCACCGCCTTTGCGGACCCGACCGGTCAATGTAACCTTATCGCCAGGCTTCAATATATCTCGAGTCCAACCGAATTCACTATTCATGCGGCCCGGATTACTAAACTCTGCGTGCCACCGAACCGCCTCGTTATTTTCATCCAATACATCAACAATTAGCTTTGAGTGAGGGTTTATGAATTGCAGTGTAACCACGGTACCCATTAAAACCGTAGCATCATCTTCATAACGCCCTGCATCACCATGATGAGCAAAAGTCGCGCTAACGAATGCCAAAAACAAGCTAACGAAAATCGCGCAACTTGTAAGTGATTTTTTTACAATCTTGTTACTCATTCTGTCTCCTATAAATAAAGCACTAGAAAATATTTTTGGAAAAAGTATTAAACACATATTAGTGTGAACACGCAATTGTTCTAAATCAATCTAACCTTCAATTTTAACGCACTGAGCTCAATTCCCGTGCTCATAGTACGCTGTCACTCACGCACGAATTTTCTTACTGTTTCAGCACCAACCTCAGCGCCATAAACCTAACAAAAACAAAATAAATAATAAGATGCGCAAGGCGATACAGACTTTCTACAAGCATGAAAACTCCTTCAACCGAATAAAAGTCCAGCGCCAACACAACTGGCCCGCGGTTACCAGATTGGAATTGAGCTGGTATATGCCAGCTCAATAACTGAGCCTAACTACATCTCGGAAAGCTGTTGCAGAAGTTGCCCTTTCGGTGAATCGGAAGGTACAAAGCGTTGTACACGCTCGCCAGCAAAGACTTCACCCGTGTAAAGGTTGCCCGTCGAATCGACTGCAATCATGTGGAGGCCAAAGAACTGGCCACCATTCTCTCCCATATGCCCCATCTCTGAAACAATGCTGCCGTCATCACGATTAATAAACCAGATTCGGTTATTCGTAAGGCTAGATATAACCAGATAACGTTGCTCGGGATCTGCGGAGAAGGCAACACCGCCAGTAGAACCGCCAACACCTGTACCTGGGGCAATAACAAACTCTTTCAGGAACTCACCATCTTTGGTCGTAACATGGATACGATTTGCGTTTCGATCGGCAGCATAAACTAAGCCATCATTGGAAACATTTAGCGTGAGATGTCCTGCAAAATCCTTTGGCATCTCGCCATTCGGTGAGTACGCATGATCAGCATCGTCGGTGCTAATCTCTGATAAAGGCTTGCCATATGCACCCCAACCGCGCTTAAACGCGAACGTTTCCAGATCGAACACAAGCACACGACCACGAATGTAGTTATCCGCGACGTACATCTCGTTGTCTTCTTCGGCAATTCGAATCTCTTCGATTGTTCCCACAATCATTGGTGTCTCTGGCGGATACTTCTCGCGAAAAGCAACCAATGCGGCTGCTTTGGCCGCGACTTCTGCCGGATCAGCTGGTGGTTTCGGTAGAAAACGATATACCGGGCCAACACCCCCTTGACCAGGCTCTCGCTCCGTTTCCGGAGGCAGGCCAACTCGTCCACCATCCTCTCTTTCTGGTGTATGAGCCACCTCTGCAACAACTTCACCGGTTTTCGGATCGTATTTGCGAACCGTCTCTTGCCCGAGATAAACAAAACCGTTGTTATCCACATCCATCCCATGACCTTGTTGAGCATCAAACCAGCCGATAACGTTGCCTTGCTTATCTAAATGAATCATCGACGGCGGTCGAACACAACACTCGGCTATCGGCGGGGTAAGTTCCGCATGCAGCTCAATATTGGTTAGATCGTTAGGACGGTTATATACCCAAACAT
>DNHK01000029.1 GCA_003485905.1 Gammaproteobacteria bacterium
ATGGAAGTCTGGCCACAAGTATTGGAGCAGCTATCGTTTATTGCGAATTCGCCAAGCCTCTGGCTCGCGTGTCTGGGCGGCGTAACTCTCGGCATTCTTTGGGGCGCGATGCCCGGATTATCAACCACAATGGCTATGACCCTACTAATCGGTCTGACGGTAGGGATGTCGCAACACGCTGCCATCATATTTATGCTAGGTGTGTACACAGGCAGTGTCTTTGGTGGCGCGATTTCGGCTGTTTTGATTAACATACCGGGTACGCCAGATGCTGTACCAACCATGATAGAAGGGCATGCGCTCGCAAAACAAGGACATGGCGGGTTAGCTCTCGGCACTGCAATATCCGCATCATTTATTGGAAATTGGGTTGGCATATTATTGCTCATCGCATTTATTCCTGCGGTGTTGTTTCTGGCACTGCAATTCAGGTCATGGGAAATGTTCCTGCTATCACTGTGGGGTATCGCTATATGCGGATCAATGTCGGCTATGGGCGACCCACTAAAAGGGTGGATCTCTGGGTGGCTAGGCCTGCTGGTGTCATTTATCGGTCTGGATGCTATTTACGGAGTTTCCCGGTTTAGTTTCGGCTCATATAACTTGGACGATGGGGTCAGTTTTATTCCCGTATTAATCGGCTTATTCGGTTTAGCTGAGATCCTTCGCGTGTTACCGCAAAAATCTCCATCCGGCATTCCTGCAGAGGTAGGACGTATACTTCCGTCATTTAGTGCGTTAAAAAAGTTCATTAGACCAAGTCTGAGGTCAGGGATAATCGGCACTGTAATTGGTGCGATACCTGGAGCGGGAGCCAACGTAGCTTCATTCTTTTCTTACGACGTTGGTCGTAGGCGAGCCAACCCCGAAGAGCAGAAGAAATGGGGCAAGGGTAGCTACGAAGCAATTGTCTGCTCTGAGGTTGCCAACAACGCGAACGTTGGCGGATCTATGTTACCCACGCTGGCACTCGGCATACCCGGTAATGCTGCGGCTGCAGCGGTTCTTGCCGCCCTGGAATTAAAGAATGTAGTGGTAGGCCCGTTGATCCAAACCGAAAATCCCGGATTAATCTTCTATATTTATATCGGCCTAATCATTGCCAATTTCTTCATGTACGGTATGGCCATCGCATTGATTAAACCTTGCGTCAAACTTTTCAGTTTACCCAAAACGGTTCTAATGCCTTTAATTATACCGGTATGCATGATCGGCGCGTTCGCCGTTAACCTGAATTATTTCGATATATACGTAATGTTGATCTCCGGAATTATTGGGTACATTCTGCACCGCCTCGGGTTTCCGTTAGCCCCAATTGTATTGGCAATAATTCTCGGCCCGCTGGCTGACGAGAATCTTCGTCGCGCTCTTTTAGTGTTCGAGGACCAGGGAGTACTGAACGTATTGTGGGATCGCAAGCTCGGTACAGTATTGCTATTAATAGTGCTCTACACATTTTATGACGGCATCTTTAAGCGCAAAAGCTCAAAATAGGATCAGAATGAAATCAGACAAATTAGATAAAATTGGTCTCGCAATGATTGGCTGCGGGACCATCGGGCGAATCCGGGCGAATATTGCAAAACAATACCCGGGTGTAGAATGGCTCGGCTTGTGCGACCTAAAAGAAGATCTCGGCAAACAGCTCGCTAAAGATACAGACGCGGACTTTTTCACCACCGATGTGCGGGAATTACTTGATCGACCTGAAGTAAACGCAGTTATGATTCTCACCGACGAGAGCCAGCACACCGAACCCGCGCTACTGGCGATCGAAAGAGGACATAAGATCTTTATCGAAAAGCCGCTCGCAATAGATGTACACGAATCCGCACAAATACTAAATGCAATAACAGAAGCTAAGGTAGATGCCTGCGTTGGTTATACGCAACGATTTAGGCGTAGATTTTTGACCATTAAAGAGCGTTTAACTAATGGCCAGATAGGCGATGTGCACTCCGTAGTCACCCGGGCACTAATGAACCGTATGGTACCGATCGCAACAATTTCGAAGACTAACGAACGCAAGAACCTCACGCCTATGGTTGTTTCTGGCACGCACAGTTTGGATATGTCTATGTGGCTGATGGAGGGAAAAACCCCTGTATCGGTATACGCCCGATCGACCGACAAAGTGCTCGGTTCTCTAGGTACCAAAGACTCAACGTTTGGGCTGTTCACCATGGACGACGGCACATTATTTTCAATGAATATTTGCTGGGCATTACCGACGGTTTGGCCCGGGTCTGTTTACGGTCTGGAGATTGGCATCATTGGTACAAAAGGTGTGATTGATGTTGAAGACACCCATCGTGACCTCGTGTTAGCAACAGAGGATCCTTTACCGGCCGGCTATACAACGCAGGACTATCAACCGCCAATGGAGCGCCATGTTGACTTTTTAACTAGCTACCCGCCTGGCGATATCTGGAACAACCAACGTTGGGGTCCGATGAAGGAAGAAACAATGTCCTGGTTTACCCGCATAATGATGGGCATTGAAACACCGCACGCATCGGCAGCAGATGGGCATCGTAATTTATTGCTCACAATGTCTATGGACCGATCCGCAGCCCTCGGTAAAGAAATCGAACTTCCCATCAGCCCCTACACTTTCGATGAAAACTAGCAAGCAAACCCTATTGTCGATAGACTATAATAGAGAGCTAGCTTGTACTGTCTGAAACGCTTTAATTGAATACTCTAGTAAAAAGGAATCGCCAATGAAAACAAGATTAATTGCCGCCCTGCTGGCCTTGTTCACCATCGCACAACCCAGCTTTGCGCACCACAGTTATATTCACATTGATCGCACTACGGTTATTGCTTTTGAAGCGACTGTACTCGACTTTCAATGGCGCAATCCTCATGTCTATCTGCGCATTGGCGTGGAAGAAAATGGAGAAACAGTGGAATGGCAAATTGAAACAGGAAGCACTCCCATCCTTATGCACAGCGGCTGGTCGAAGGACTCTCTCAAGATTGGGGATGTCATCAACCTTAGGGTACACCCCGAACACGACACCGATCGACGTTATGCTCTATTAGAATCGCTAACCACAACGGATGGCATTGTGCTTCGACAAGGCGTAAAAGATTCCCAGTCAACAGAGACAACAGCCGATATTAGCGGCATCTGGAAATCCCGCCTGGAAGCCCATGCACCATTTGAAGTCGTGAGCGCACTTTACGCTGATTTCATCAACATTCCACTGACCGAAGCCGGTCAGGCATCAATTGATGCTTATGATCACGACCGCGACAACCCAAATGCGGTTTGCTATGGCTACGACTTGCTCGCTGGCTTAACCTCTCCACACTACCTCAACAAGATAGAAATCCTCGATGGCCGAGTCATTATCCGAGACGAATGGTTCGACGCTGAACGTATTATTTATACAGACGGTCGCGATCATCCAGTAGACGGTGAACGTAAACGTCTCGGGCATTCCATTGGTCATTGGGAAGATGAGACGCTCGTAGTTGACACG
>DNHK01000119.1 GCA_003485905.1 Gammaproteobacteria bacterium
ATCCGCGGTATACGTCGGTAATTGCTTTTTGATTAATTCTGATGTGATTGTCTTGGCAAGAAAAGTTGATTGTTGCTGATCTGAATGAGCGCTAGTAGTCCAACTCCAGTCTCCGTTCTGCGGACGCTTAAGGGTAAGTTTAATATTTTCATTTTTAAGGAGTTTCACCGGATTATTTAACGGCAGGAAGGCTTGTGACCAATGCGTGTTGGAAGATTCAGGCGAAGTTGATAACCAGTTTTCGCGCAGTGCCATTTCAAACCAGCCTAGGCATCCGTGACAAATCCCCTCTGAGATCACTTCGTATTCTTGTGTGCTATCGCAATCAGCAGAAGTAGCGCCGCAAAAATCAATTTCGTTTACCATCGCTGGTTTAGCTAAGAATTGGAACAATTCTGTCGAGAAACTATCGTAAAAAATGCGATTGCTAGAGTACTTTTTTGCTGACTCATAACTAAGTTTATGGCGTTGAAACAATGAGTCTGGATGTTCGTCGGACCATGTTTCGACCTGAGACCCATAGTAATCTGGCATCGATACCGGGGCTACGAACATTCGGGCTTTGTCGGGAAGCATGACACCGCCTGGTTTTAGGAACTTGTCTCTTGCAATAAACAACCATTGCAGTAAGTCTTCCGAGAGTAAAAAATTTCCAGTAAAAACGCTGATGATAATGTCCACCTGCTCAGGTAGCTCAACGTCCTGAATAGCAGATTGAATAACTTCGACACTATCAAGCCCGTTTTCCTTTGCGATAGTTTTGGCAACGAGTACTGCGGGAGAGGGGTCTACTAGATACACCTTTTTTGCACCGGCTTTAGCGGCCATTAAGCCGTGAAGGCCCATACCTGCACCTAGATCAAGAACAACAGAATCATTGGTTACACAGGTACTTATTGCATTGCTATAAACGTTGTTTCGTACCGCGTCGAACAACATGGTCTGGTGGCTGGCGATATCGTTGTAGGCTGTCACTTTTATTTTCTTACTATCAAGCCTAATTCGGCTAGCTGACTAAAGAAACTTTGCAAATCCTTTTTAACTGTTGACTCGGGAACGTCGAAGTCGCGCATCATTTGCTGCTGAATAATGTCGATGTTGGAGAATTCTTGCATCAGTTCCCAGGTTCTATTTGATACTTTGTCTAAAAAAAATGTTTGCCCACTGTCCGGGTTTAGTAAAACAAGCTCACCATCGACTTCTTGTTGAATCAGGTTCGGGTTGATCGAAAAATTAGTTGTATTAGACATATTAGAGATAACTAGGATGAGCTGCTTTTTATTGCGACTTGTATGACTGTTCTCTCGCCATGATTTTTTGGTGCTCTGCTCTATCCGTCAGACCTCGAAAACATTGCTTTGCACATGATATTATTTGTAGCCGCATTTATATAGTAGTAGAGGAAGGGTGATGCTAGCAAAACTGAATTGTACAGTGGTATCGGGGTTTTAGATTTTTGCTTCCATAACTAAAAGAGCACGGGCTCATTTGGAAGGTTTGAGCTCTATATGGAATGGTTGGGGTGGTGGGTTTGTCGATACGCCAATGTGGATATTTATATTCTGAAACAAATTTCAATAGGCTGATATTTATGAGTCAAATAACTAAAAATTCGGTGGTCAATTTTCATTACACATTGACCGATGTTGAAGGTTCGTTCAATGAGTCGTCAGTCGGTGATGAGTCTGCGGCTTACTTGCATGGTTATGGAAATATAATTCCTGGCCTTGAGAATGAAATGGACGGTCGACTTGTTGGCGACGAGTTTTCTGTCACGATCCAACCGATTGACGGGTATGGTGTGCTCCAGGAGGATTCAGTGCAAAGGGTCCCAATTAAGCACCTATCGAATAAAGGACCGTTGAAGAAAGGTACGGTCGTCGGGATTAATACCAGTGAAGGAGTGCGACAAGCCAGAGTTGTGAAAGTTGGAAAATTTAATGTGGATGTGGATACAAATCACCCTTTAGCCGGGAGAGTTTTAAAGTTTGATGTGTCGATTGTGTCAGTGCGAGAAGCGACCGATGAAGAGCTAAAGCATGGACACGCGCATGGTCCCGGTGGGCACGAACATTAGCAGTTCAAAGGGTTAGATTGCTTTCAACGGATCTAAGCACCAGCCTTCTGCTTGTATGTGCCGGTCGCTGGGTTAGCTCTCGTAATAAGACCGGTAGTATTTTTGCGGGTAGTAATACGCAGACGATCGAGCGCCGAGTTTACTCAATATTGCCCCTGCGGGTTGAATGCCTGCCTCACTTAGTAGGCTCATAGCATCTTTCGCAATGTCGGTCGTGGTTTTCTCTGCTTCGATTACCAACAATACCGCGTCCATATGACGGCCAATTTCAAGCGCGTCAGCGATAGGTAGTATTGGAGGGGAGTCGATAATGATGTGGTCAAATGTTTGTGACAGGTTTTTTAGCAAGCGTTCAAACCGTTGAGAGCTCAAAAGTTCAAGCGGTTGTTCAGTGCGAGTGCCGGCAGTCATGATATAAAAGTTAGATGCACTCGGGTAACTGCGTACCGCTTCGCGAGCTTTTACATTACCTTCTAATAGATCGGATAATCCTGGGTCTTGCTTTGTGTCAGTTAGCCGATGCAATCTCGGTCGGCGCATATCACAATCGATAATAAGTGTCTTTCTACCCATACGCGCCATTGCTAGTGCAAGGTTGAACGCTAAAGTAGATTTCCCCTCGCCTTCGAGGGACGAGGTTAGCTGAATGGTCGATGCAGGCTCTCCTGCGTTCGTATACTGCAAGCTGCTTCGAATTCGATTTATCGCTTCAGCATATACTGAGCCCTGGTCCACCAAATAGAGTTTTTCGATTTCAATCGCTTTGCGTTCCAGATCGGGTATGCGGGGCAAAATCGAAAGAACTGGAAGGCCAAGTTTTTGTTCAATCTCATGGTGTGATTTAAACGTATTGTCAAATTGAAACCTTAATCCAACGATTAGAGTGCCAAAGATTAATCCAATAAATCCCCATGCAGCAGTGTTCGATTGATTGGCCCAGATTGGGCCGTTTGCAGGCAGGGCAGCTTCAATAATTTGCACATCGACCATACCAGTATCCGTCGAAACATTAGCCTCTTGATAGCGTCGAAGAAACATATCGTGCAAGGTGCGAGCATTTTCAACGTCTTTTTCAAGACGGGCCAATTCAAATTCTTTTTCTCTATCTGAGACAGCTTGCCCGCCCCCCATTTTTAGAGATGCTTGAGTGCGCTGAATCTCAGATTCAGCCTCGATCATCTTCGGGTGTCTTGGTCCATATCGTTGTGCCAGACGTGCGTAATCTTCTTTGGCTAACTGTAATGCTTCTGACAATTGAACCAAGCGGTTCTCAGTGCTGCTTTCAAGGCTGCGAGTAGTAGTTTCACCCTGCTCTGTTCGGTAGTCTTGCAAAGCATTTTCTGCAAGTTTTAGATCAACTTTGATTTCGGTCATCTGCGCGTTTAACCATTCAGAGGCCTCTGAGACGCGATTTGTTTTACTAGAACGTTTATGGTCGATATAAGTTTCGGCCAGAACGTTAAGTACGTCAGCTGATAAGTCTGCATTTGGAGAAGTGAAACCAAGGTCCAGAACACCATCGTGTGACTCAACCTCGACGGTTAGGGCTGCCTGAATAAATGCTGAGGCTTGTCGAGTATTGGCGAAAGCTAACTTTGGTTGTTCGTTTTGAGGCGTGTCAATCAGCTTCCTACCCAATAGCATTTGACTAATGTCATTTGTCAGGTCTGCGAATGGTGTGGCAGGAGCAGGTAAATTAAATTCTTTTTCTGTCAGGTTTAGGGCCTGCGCCGCCTTAGTGGTTATCGCCCGGCTTTGGATGATTCGCGTGTCAAGTGTGCCACCGCTCCACAAACTTAACATGCTCATTGGGTCAACATAACCTTGCCCGACCATTGCCATGTTCGGCATATTTTCTGTGACCATGAGCGTCAAAGATGATTGGTACATGGGCGTATTGTTAAGTGAGCTGTTGTAGCCGAGCAAAGCACCAATAAGTGATGTCGCTCACAGGATCGGTTTGTACGCCCATAGAAGGCGCAACAATGGCCTGATAGCAATGCTAGTCGAGCGACCTTCAGTTCCAAAAAACTGGGTGGCTGCGATAGCAGTCGAATTTTCGAGTTTTTGATCCATATCCCGTTAAATTTTTCTTACCACTATTTTTCTTATCACTTTATTGTGCAAGTCCCTCATTTAAGAAAACCGCGTGCCATAAATTAAAAGCTGCACGCGCGTTACATTAAAGAGAGTAGATGTAATGTATCTAGAATGTAGTTACGTCACTATGCGTTCACATAGTTGTATGTACCTATTCCCCTGATTCGCCCCACTCACTACTGTAAGCTGTTGATAAAATTAATTATTTTTTGATATCACTTCTTGATCATTTATTGTAATGAAGGAGATATAGCTATATCTCCTTATAATACAATGATTTAAATGCAATATCGACACTAGAAGTTGTTATGTAAACACATATATATATATTTTACATCAATTATCATCGCTAAGTCTATAAAAATATTGGAATTTGTTAAAAAATACTGACATACTAGTCAAGTACACTAGGTAAAACTGGGTCAACGGGTAGATTTTGGAATTGAATCTATATTTTGCGTACACGGCGCAATATCCGTACCCAACAGAGTGAACTTTCAAGGGTGGAGGCAGCTATGGCTGTTATGGTAGTAGAGGAGAGTCAAGGTATTGCTGGGCCAGTTACTGCGGGCCGCCAGATATCTGCTAGAGATATATTTTACTGGGGTGGTGCTGCAATCATTATGGGGATAATGGCGGTGCTACTTATCAACTATGGAGGTGGGCAAGGATCAGCCGGTGCGTTTGTAGATGCATTAGCATTGGCATTGGGTGTTACCTTGATTTTGGTTTTTTTACTGGTCCCATACTTTCTGTTTCGCAGTTGGCGAACTTGGCGCTTGAAGCAAACAAGTATTGAATATAAAGATCGCTATACTGAACTAATTTCTCAGCAAAACTATAGTGAAGCTGCAGTTGAGATTGATCTTGATTCAGAACTTGATTTTGAGTTCGAAGATGACTGCGCGCCCACTTTACCTTTGGAGGCGCTCTCACTATATGACGATTCAGTCTCATTTGATGACGTGGTACTTAATGAGCTGAAAGCTGAAGAGAATCAGAGTTCTACAAAGGAAGCTGAAAACACAATAGAGTTTGTTACGGAGTTTTTATCTGAAACGCTGGATGAGCCTATGACCGATGTGACTCTTCAGGACGCTAATCTTGGTACGGGTGAGTTCTTGAGTGAACCTCTTAGCCCACTTTCAGGTGATATAGAAACACAAACAGAATTTATAAATAGTGAGCTGGAACGGGGCTTTGAGAGTAATCCAACTGATGCTACAGAGCTTGAATCGTTTAAGGAACAATTAGACGAGACCTTGCAACAAATCCAGGTGGTTCCTAAGTCGGGCGATCCAGTTCGTGATTTAGAAGCACATGAATTTGATCTTGTTTGTTTGAGGTATGTCGCAGTAATTGGTTACAAAACCCCCACGCGTTGCAAAGGTGTGAATGATCAATTCGAATTTGCAATTAAACAGCCTCATAGTTCGGAGCCATATGCATTGGTTAGGTGCATTCCAGAGCCTTGTATAATTGAGGCGGAGTTTTTAGCGGACGTTAATTTATCGATGCTAAAAGCCGGAGCAACATGTGGAATTCTTTTTACCAGGTTCTTGGTTGATCCTATAACAGTGAAAGCCGCTGCGGCATGGGATTTTGAAATTATCGACAGTGAAGAGTTAAATCAACGCCTTGAAGCACTTCCAGCTTCAGCACTTTCGAAGGTTGTACCCGCAGCGCCAATGCAATCTTCTGCAGTCACACTGGATAGTCTAGATGTGTTTGATTTAGATAGTCATCCTTCTTTCGAGCAATCCGCGGTTTTTCAACGACCAGCGCCAACACCGATACAAGATTTTCTTAACGAAGCAAGCTAGCTTGCTCGGAATCAGCAGCATGGGTGCTCTAGGCTAAAACGAGGATGGTATTGATGAGCAATAATTCGCCAAGGCCAAATTCAGCATCTAGCGTAGCAAGACCTTCCAATAGCTTATTGACTTTAGGTGCTTTCGTAGTGGTGCTTGCTGGAGTAAAGTCAGCCGAAAGTATTGTTAACCCGCTATTACTTGCTTTGTTTATCGCAGCGATAAGTGCTCCCCTCTACACATGGCTGCTGAATAAGCGTTTACCGGTTGCTGGGGCTTTGCTATGCGTCATTATCGCCATTGTGTTTGTTGGCGGCTCAGTTACATCGTTAGTAAGTTCTTCATTAGATGGTTTTTCCGATTCTTTACCACAATACCAGGCGCGTTTGCAGACAATGTTTGCTGACCTGGTTGCGCAAGGGCAGGTTTATGGCTTACCAATTGAAGCGGAAGATTTGGCTCAAATTGCCGATCCGTCAGCGATTATGGGTTTTGTCGGTAACGCATTTAATAGTTTATTTGCAGTACTGACTAATACCGTCTTTATATTATTGTTGGTTGCTTTTATCTTAATTGAGCTGTCCAGTGTCGAATCAAAATTAGCTTATGCCTCGGATACTCCCGCTGAGCACTTTGCGTACTTTAAGAAGGTTCTATTTACGATGAATCGCTATTTCGCCGTAAAGTCTTTGTTGAGTTTGGCAACGGCTGTTCCTATAACGCTTGTGCTGTTTTTGCTTGGAATTGATTATCCTTTACTTTGGGGGTTACTTGTTTTTCTCTTGAATTTTGTACCGAATATCGGTTCATTGATTGCCGCAGTACCACCCATTTTGTTGGCACTAGTGGATTTGGGTTATGTATCAGCGTTGTGGGTATTGCTTACTTATTTAGTCGTCAATAATGTGGTTGGCAATATTATTGAGCCAAAAGTGCTAGGCCGTAGTCTTGGATTATCGACATTAGTAGTGTTTCTTTCTCTCGTCTTTTGGGGATGGTTGTTAGGCCCCGTCGGAATGTTCCTTTCCGTACCCATTACGGTCACTATTAAGATTGGTTTGGAGCGAAGTGAGGAAATGCGGTGGCTAGCAGTTTGGTTGGGTACAGCTAGAGATGACCACAAACTGCCCGGATAGTTTTCCAAATTGCTGTTTTAAAGGGTCCTTAGATTTCAAAATTATGCGCCCACCTGTTGTTGTTATGCCGCGCAAATTTCGACCATTAGTTCAGCTGATAACGATTCTAGTCTAGCCTGTAATTCTGCGAAGTCTTCAGAGCCGGCTAATTCAATTTCCAGATTGGCGACGAACAACAGTCCAGAGGACATCGGGCTGTTTTCGGTTCGGCTTTCAAATTTAACAACATTAACTTTGTTCGCAGCCAGCAATCCTGCTATCTCATCCACTATTCCTGGTCGGTCATTCCCGACGATGCTTACCGCAGCGTGTTCTAAGGATTGGGTTTTTGCAATTGTGGTATTGTCGACCCGCAACGTGAAGTTGTCAGCTGAAAGCTCGAGCAAACACTTCTTAAGACTAGTCGCGTTTTTATTGCTCGTGCTAACTAGCAATATACCTGCAAACTTTCCAGCCAACTTTGAAAAACTGCTGTCAAGCCAATTACCCTGATGTTCGAGGATAATTTTTGAAAGATCCCGAATGATACCCGGACGATCTTCGGCAGAGATCGTAATGACAAATTGTTGGCTCATTGTGTTTGGTTTCGGGTCGAGGGAAATGCTTGATAAAATCCATTACGCTGTTCTATCTGTATAGGCGTATCAAATAACTGACTTAAACTATCATTGTTTAATAGAGTGTCTTTTGTATCGTCTCTGATTAGTTGTCCTTCTTTTAGAAAAACCACTCTCTCTACTTCGGGTGGAATCTCATGAATATGATGGGTAACTAATAGCAAGGTCTTGCCATTTTGCGCTAACTCCCTAATACGATCCAGATATTCGAATGTGGCGCGTAAATCCAGTCCACTCGTGGGTTCGTCTAAAATGTAGTGATCAGGCTCGTGAACAATCGCGCGGCCTAATAAGCAGAAGCGCTGTTGCCCAGTAGACATTTCGAAAAACCGGCGCTCGGAAAGGTGTTGAATTCCTAATTGGTCTAGAACGCTATTAGCCTTTGCTGCTTGCTCAGCAGTAATCGTTTGGTGCTTCCATAGACCGATAGACCCGTGCAAACCAGAAATCACGATATCCAGCCCGGTAACGTGATGCAAATAATTGTTCTGCAAGTCTTGAGAAACCATTCCGATATGAGTTCGAATATCGCTTAGCAGTGGTCGGGTAGACCCCATAATGCTAAGCATTGAGTCTTCTTCGACCACTGGGTATAGCTCTCTGGTTATAAGTTTGAGCAAGGTACTCTTACCGGCGCCGTTTGGGCCAAGTATGGCAGTGTGTTGGCCGTCTTTAACGCTAAGGTTTAATCGGTCAAACACCTTATAATCCGTTCGGTATACGGTCGTATTTTTTATGTGCAACCAAGGTAAGTCTTTATTCATAATCTAGCTAGTGGTGTGAGAGTATTTTGCTCATTAAACTATATGGTTCGCTACGACTTGTTCCAACTTGACCTGGTCAGCAGAAAACTTTCGAATTCCATCAGCAAGTTTTTCGTGTGCCATGATGTCTTCGTTCATCGCCCAAAGAAATGCTTCGTGCCGGAATGAAGCTTTCGTTTCAGCGGTATGCGAGTCAACCCCCAATTTTTGCTCAAGCGTACCGTCATCAGCAGCAAGCTTTTCGAGCAATGACGGACTGATAGTCAAACGGTCACAGCCTGCGAGTTCTTCGATTTGTAGGGTATTTCGAAAGCTAGCGCCCATTACGACGGTCGAATAGTTGTGAGCTTTATAGTAACGGTAGATTCGACTAACGGAGATCACGCCTGGGTCGCTAGCTGGCGACTCAGGAACGTCGCCACGCGCTGCATGCCAGTCCAGTATGCGACCAACAAACGGAGAAATTAAAAATACACCGCTGTCAGCGCATGCTGATGCTTGGGCAAAATTGAACAATAGGGTCAAGTTACAGTTTATACCCTGTTTTTCCAACTGCTCAGCAGCCTTGATGCCTTCCCATGTGGCGGCAATTTTGATCAAAATACGGTCGCTAGAGACACCTACATTATCGTATTTTTCAATTATTCGCTGAGCCGTATAAATTGTCGCTTTAGTGTCAAACGATAAGCGGGCATCGACTTCGGTAGAAACACGACCTGGAATTAGCTGTGTAATTTTTCTGCCAACCGCTACGGAAAAATCTTCACATGCGGTTACTATCGATTGCTGTGTATCGGACGTTTTCGCCGCCGAGCAAACAGTGCTCAATACGCTTTGCCAATCCGCCATACCCGCCGCTTGCAGTAGTAAAGACGGGTTGGTGGTCGCATCCTGTGGTTTATACTTTTCGATAGCTTGCAGGTCACCCGTATCGGCGACAACATTGGTCATAGATTTGAGTTGTTCTAATTTATTTGTCATCGGATTTGCGTGGCCTGAATGAAATAGCTATCGTTTTATTTTTTTATAACCTTAACGGTAGATTTTTATTAAGAAGCTATTCTAGGTGGGACTGCTGCCGTATAAGGTGAATCTCGTCTACGAGAATTGTAAAGTGATCTATTGTGATTATAACTGAGCTTCTTTGTATGCTTGTAAGTTTTTGACTTCATGATTTCGGGCATCATATTAGCTTGAGCAACCATGAGAATTGTTTCTAACAGAATTAGGCCGCTACCGTCGGCAGTTTCTACTCCAGCGACAAACGAATGATGAGCGTATTCGGGATTTCTTCTTTTCGGTAAGCACTGATTGATTGAGATTGCACTTATCAGAGCGGGTGAGTACTTTTGCATATAAGTAAGTGTTTACATTTGAGCTACAATGCGAGAATAGGAATTAAATATTAGCTGGTAAGTTTTAGTCCGTCGGTCTTCACTTAAATTCGAGTGGTAAGACCTGTTAGGGAACATATACATTTTAAGTATCAGCTTATTATTCATTGAGCCTGCTTTGGTAGCAAAGCAACAAGTGAACGGTAAATTCACAGTATTCACAATTTCGGGAAAGTTGATTTGTACGTATGTCGTTTTTAGACCAATTAGATAATTCGATTGGCGGTGCGTTACCGTCACAGTTGGTAACCGAGCTGCTTGAGCAGGGCATTATCCACACGCCGGTACCGCTTGCTAAAAATCAGGTGCAACCTGCCAGCATCGATTTACGATTAGGAGATGTAGCGTGGCGGGTGCGTGCTTCATTTTTGCCGGGTAAAGGCGCAACTGTTCAAGACTGCATTGATCGGCTCGGTATGCACCGTATGGATTTGGGCGATGGCGCGATGTTGGAGCGCGATTGTGTCTATATTGTTCCGTTAATTGAATCTTTGAGCCTACCCAAGAACCTACGAGCCACGGCTAATCCAAAAAGTTCCACTGGCCGGCTGGATGTTTTTACCCGATTAATTACCGATGGCGCGGTTGAGTTTGACCAAGTAGCGGATGGTTATGCCGGGCCACTTTATGCGGAGATTTCCCCACGAACGTTTAGTGTGCTTGTGCGAACCGGGTCGCGCTTATCGCAGCTAAGGATGCGTTGTGGGCAGCGGGAGTGGGGTGATGAATTGCACGTGAGCTTGTACAGATCACATAAGCTTGTTGATGTGCCGTTAAATGAACGTGATATACGCAACGGCGTACCCGTATCGGTCGACTTGGAAGGTAATGTTAGTGCAGGTTTGGTTGGCTATCGAGCCAAGCGACATGCCGGCCTAATTGATGTAGATAAAGTGGATTATTATGATGTCGAAGAGTTTTGGGCACCAATGGAGAGTGGCCGTAGTCAGGGGTTAATTTTAGACCCAGGTGAGTTTTATATTTTGGTTTCTAAGGAATCTGTTCAGATTCCAACAGACTATGCTGCAGAGATGGTCGCCTACGATACTTTGGTCGGTGAATTTAGGGTACATTATGCTGGGTTTTTTGACCCCGGATTTGGAGTGGCGGACGCTGGAGGCGGCGGCTCACGGGCTGTTTTGGAGGTGCGCTCATTTGAAGTGCCGTTTTTAATTGAACACGGCCAACGTGTGGGTCGCTTGCGTTATGAGCCTATGGTTGAGTCTCCCGCGCTGGTGTATGGGCAAAGCTTAAATTCAAATTATCAGGCTCAAGGATTGAAACTAAGCAAGCACTTTAAGTCTTGAGTCGCAGGGTCATGATTTATTGGCGATGACGATCGCGCGTTTGGGTCGCGGGTATCCTTCTAGAGTTTTTGTTGGGTCATTCGGATTAAGGAAATTCTCTAAAGAATGAAATGTCATCCAGCTAGTACTGCGTTGTTCACTCATCGAGGTTTCATTGATATCAACGCATCGAATATTGATGAAATCTGCTTTGGCTAATTCTTCGATCAGTTTCGACACCGTGGGTATAAACCAAACATTGTTCATTTGGGCATAACGGGATGCAGGTACTAGCAGGCCATTTGGTGCTTCGTCCACGATTAAGGTTTCTAGTACCAGGGTGCCTTTGGCGACCATCGCATTGCGAAGTTCTGCCAAGTGGTTTTGTGGCGTGCGGCGATGGTAGATAACGCCCATTGAGAACACCGTATCAAAATAGGCTAAGTCTTCAGGTAGATGCTCAGAGGCCAAAGGAAGAAAGTCGAATTGAGTTTCGCGGGCATATCGATTGATCGCGTGATGTTGAATCAAAAATTTTATCGATGGGTCTATCCCTAGTACATAATTTGCGCCGAAACCAAGCATGCGCCAACAGTGGTATCCGTTTCCACATCCAACATCTAATACGTTATGTCCGGTTATGTCCGGTAGGTGCTTGGCTAGCCGGTCCCATTTCCAATCAGAACGCCATTCGGAATCAATGTGCAACCCAAATAGCTGGTATGGACCTTTGCGCCAAGGGTGAAGCTCCATAAGGGACGCTTTTAATTGAATCTTGAGCGCGGAAGAAATTTCTGTGGCTGCTCCTATCGAAATTTTGCTGACGTCGTATGATTTGCGGTCGGTGGTTAGAGCGGGCAGCCTATCTAGAGCAGCTTGCCAGCGCGGTAGATCACCGTGACGTTCTGGACGAATATTATAGAGCGCCTGCTTAAGCAGTTGATCACGCCATTTAGAAAACTCTTGTCGGGCGATAAACTGATCAAAATGGTCTATTTTTATAGCGTCGCTGCGCATGATTTTCTAAGCGCTACTTTTTAGTCGCGAGCAGAGATACAAACGAAAACGCTTGGTACCAAGGCAGAACTTGGTCGAAGCCCGCTGTCCTGAGACGGGCAAGGTGATGGTCCATGGTTTCAGGGATCAAAACAGCTTCAAGCGCATCGCGTTTTTGGCTTATTTCCAGATCGCTGTAGCCTTGGTCGGATTTAAAGCCGTGATACAGCTTGGCGAGTAATTCTTGATGAGTGTCGCTTGAAGATAGGGTCTTTTCAGACACGATCAAAACGCCGCCAGGTACCAGTGAATCGAATACTTTTTTTATTAGTTGATCCCGATCTTTCTTGGGCAGAAATTGTAGGGTCAGGTTTAAAACTACAACTGATGCGTTACGCAAATGTACATTTCTGATGTCATCACAGATAAATTCGACGCGATCGAAATCTTTACTTAGCTCGCGGGCGCGGTTCAACATGTCTTCAGAAGTGTCGATACCGACAATGTTGCAATTGGGAATGCTAATGCTTCCTTCGTGCATGGAGAGGGCGCACGCGCCCAGTGAACACCCGAGGTCATACAAGCTGGTATTTTTTTGCGCAAATTGGCGCGTGACTGTGCGGGTTAATGCGATCAACAGGCCATAGCCTGGGACGGATCGATTTACCATATCTTCGAAAACATCGACAACAGCCGCATCGAAGTTAAAGTCCGCTATCTCTTCGAGCGGATCCTGGAAGACAGTATCGGTTTTTCTCACGTTCGTACCATTTGCGTTATTTGTCAGCCTTGAAAATATCGCAAATTAAGCTTCAGTGCCTAGTGCTCAGTAGCCCACACTAATCGTGCACTGAGCATATCTCTAATTGCTTTTAATACATCATGCGTTGCGATACAAATCAGATACGGCACGGATCATGTAAAGTTAGTGGCTCAGGTGTGATCTAGGATAACTTTCATACGACTGTTATCCCGCTCTCCAAGCATAGTAATTGCCCGCTCGAGCTCATTAAACGGTAAAACGTGGCTCACCATTGGTTCAAGCTGAACATCACCTCGACTTACAAGGTCTATACAGGCAGGGAAGTCCTCTCGCTTTGCGGCTCGCGCATTAATGACTAAAAGTTCTTTGTAATATAATTGATACAGTGAGAGCTGAAGTTCAGTGCTGGTATAGATACCAAATAATAATAGTTTCCCACCAATACGTGCCAGGTTAATAGCTTCTTCCAAAACAGCCACTGCACCTACTGACTCTATCACTAGGTCTGCACCGACACCGTTGGTTAATTCGAGGACTTTCTTATCAACATCATCATCAGGAGCGAATGTGAAATCGGCTCCTAGTTGCTCTGCAAGCTCGCGTCGCTGCGGGCTGCGGGTAATGCCAATTACAGGATAAGCTCCCCGGGCCTTCGCTAGTTGTACGTGCAGCAATCCACCAACCCCAAGACCAAGGACCACAACTGAATCACCAGGAAAAATATCCGATAGCCGCTGCGCATGTAAGCAGGTGGTCATAACTTGAAGCAATGGTGCAGTATTACCACTTATATTATCGGGTAATGGGAAAATTGCATCGGCGGCTGTCTGCATATATTCGGTAAAACCGCCGTCACGGTCTCTGCCATAAATTGCTCCGGTTGGACACAATTGTGTTTGCCCGCGTTGGCATTGATAACAGTGGCCGCAATAAACAACTGGGTCTATGATGACTCTAGATCCAATCTCGACCCCCT
>DNHK01000040.1 GCA_003485905.1 Gammaproteobacteria bacterium
CAGTTTAAAATCACCAAAGCCCATACCCTCCTTGCCGGTTACTAACTTAAATCCCCAATACACCAGCCAAAGCGATAGATATCCGGCCATTGCACCGATCACGGCGCTCGCAAGGTCGGTAAAGGCGCCGTTTAGATTGGCAATCATTCCGATCCAGAGGAAACTGAGCGTGATCGAATCTGGCAAGAGCGTTGTTTTGAAGTCGATCATGGCAAGGGCTAAGAGCGCATAGGTAAAAAGACATGCAAAGCCGCCCGCCATCGTCAGGCCAAAGTGCTGGATTAGAAAGACCGTCGCCAAACCAGCGGTGAGCTCAATCAACGGATACTGTACAGAGATACCGGTGGAGCAATGTCGGCAGCGCCCCCTCAGAAGCAAAAAACTGATGACCGGGATATTATCTCGAGGGGCGATCGGGGTCAGGCAATTCGGGCAGCGGGATCTGGGGCGTGAAAGATTCAACGGCTCAGAGATTTTCTCGGCTGTATCCAGTTCTAAGATAAGGTGCGCTTCTTGCGCCCATTGGCGCGAGAGCATCATCGGTAGGCGACCAATCACCACATTTAAAAAGCTACCAACAAGTAAGCCAAAAACAAGATCGATGCCTACCGCTGCGCTTGGGTAGAGGTTATGTAGCAATTGTAGTTCATGGAGCATTACATCGCGCCGCCCATCTTAAAGATCGGTAGGTACATAGCGATCATCATGCCGCCAACAACGACCCCAAGAAAGGCCATGATAATGGGTTCAATCATGCTGGTAAGGCCGTCTACGGCATTGTCGACCATTTCTTCGTAGTAGGTCGCCGATTTTTCTAGCATTGAGTCGAGGGCGCCGGATTCCTCGCCAATGGCAACCATTTGAACCACCATGCTGGGGAATACATTAGTTTGACGCATCGCGTAGTTGAGCTGGGTGCCGCCAGATACTTCGTTTTTTATAGTAAGGATCGCATCTTTATAAACGACGTTGCCGGCTGCACCGGCAGCTGAATCCAGAGCATCAATTAAGGGAACCCCGGCAGCAAAGGTTGTTGATAAGGTTCTAGCAAACCGTGCAATGCAGGATTTTTGGATGAGGTCGCCAAATACCGGTATTTTTAACGTCAGCCGTTCTTGCCCATCTCTAAAGGCTTGAGAGGTTTTATAGATTTGCTTGTAAGCAAAATATAGAACGCCTAATGCAATGATGATGACCAGCCACCAAGCCTGCATAAATTCTGAGGCATGCACAACCATTTGAGTGAACTCCGGTAACTCACCGCCAAAGCTGCTAAACATCATTTCAAACTGTGGAATCACTTTAACGAGCAGAATGATGGTAACGATCCCGGAAATAACAAGGATTGAAATGGGGTAGTTCATAGCGCTTTTTATCTTTGCCTTTAAGGCTTCGGATTTTTCTTTATAGGTCGCTAATCGGTCGAGCATGGTTTCTAGTGCACCAGACTGCTCTCCAGCTGCAATTAGATTACAGAAAAGCTCGTCAAAATATTCTTTTGGCTGCGAGCTTACCGCTGCAGCAAAGCTGTTTCCGCCCGAAACTTCATTTGAGATATTTTTAATCAAAGTCTTCATGGCGGGGTTTTCAACGCCCCCGGCAACGATATCGAAGGATTGTACGAGCGGTACCCCAGCCTTCATCATAGTGGCAAGCTGACGGGTAAACAGCGCGATGTCCCCGGGCGTGATCTTGTTTCCGAATGAAAAGAGTGGTTTTGCCCGCTTTTTGACGGTTTTAGCGTTAATGCCTTGTTTACGCAATATTGTCCGAACGGCGGTTGCGTCGGTGCCTTTGGATTCCCCCATAACCTTTTTGCCGGAGCGATCGGTTCCTTTCCAGTCAAAAATAAGATCTTCAGCCATCGTTTAAGTTCCTAGTGGCCGCTTGTGACGCGATCGACTTCATTGAGGCTGGTCAAGCCTTGTTTTACCTTACGTAATGCGGATTGATAGATGGTTCGAAACCCCTGCTCCTGACAAATACGTGCGATCTCTAGAGAGTTGCCATCCTCCATAATAACTTTTGAAATCTCGGGGGTAATCTTCACAACTTCATACACGCCCACGCGACCTTTATAGCCACCATTGCATTTGTCGCAGCCTTTTGGACCGTAAATTTCAAGGCCCACATCGAGCTCTTTTTGTGTGAAGCCCTTCTCGAGCAACGCGTTTGCAGGGACCGTGATTTTCTCTTTGCAACTGCACAATCGTCTAGCGAGTCGTTGGGCAACAATTAGATTAATGGAGGTTGCGAGATTGAAAGCAGGCACGCCCATATTGCGCAGTCGGGTAATGGTCTCGGGGGCTGAGTTGGTATGTAAGGTTGACATGACCATGTGGCCAGTCTGCGCCGCTTTGATCGCAATTTCGGCAGTTTCAATGTCTCGAATTTCACCGACCATTACAATATCGGGATCCTGACGAAGAAACGAGCGCAGGGCCGCCGAGAAATCCAAGCCAACTTTTGCGTTTACTGGACACTGATTGATGCCCTCTAAATTAATTTCGACCGGATCTTCGGCGGTTGAAATATTTAGCTCAGGCGTGTTCAAAATATTTAAGCCAGTGTATAGCGATACTGTTTTGCCAGAGCCAGTGGGTCCGGTGACTAAAAACATACCCTGCGGCTTGTTCAGAGCCTCAAGATAAAGCGCTTTTTGGTCATCATCGTAGCCTAAGGCATCGATGCCCATCTGAGCACTACTAGCGTCCAATATCCTGAGCACAACCTTTTCACCAAACAAGACCGGCAGCGTGTTGACGCGAAAGTCTATCGATTTGCTTTTTGATACCTTCAATTTAATGCGTCCGTCTTGCGGGACCCGACGCTCCGAGATATCCATTTGGCTCATCACTTTTAGCCGTGCTGCTATTCTAGGAGATAGCATAACCGGAGGGCTGGCAACCTCGTGCAAGATACCGTCGGTGCGAAAACGAACCTTGTAGGCCTTTTCAAAGGGCTCAAAATGTAAATCAGAGGATCCAAGCCGAATCGCATTGAGAAGCATTTGATTGATGAATCGCACCACTGGGGTGTCATCAGTCGGCGCGCGTGCATCTTCTTCCTCTTCAGCTTCGGTATCGATCGTCTCAAGATCAAGGTCAACCGCTTCACCATAATCGGTCAGGGCCTCTTCTTCGGCCGGGCCTAAAAGACGTTCAATGTAGGCGGCGAGTTGATCCTCTCTGACAAGAATTTCCTCGGTAGCGATGCCCGTTTGGAACTGTATATCAGCAAGGGCATCACGATTGGTCGGATCGGAAAGCGCAACAAATAACCGATTACCTCGCTTGTAAAGCGGCAGCGCATGATGATTTCTAATTAATCGCTCATTCACGAGCCCTTCTGGAATTGCCTCTGGATTGATTGCATCCAAGTCTATGAGTGCTGTGCCAAATACCTCTGCAGCAGCGCGTGCGAGTAAATCCGCTGCGACAACCTTTTCGCGCACAAGGTGTGTAATGAGTGATCGGCGTGCGGTCTTTGCCAGCGTTTCATGTTTCTCAGCGGACTCGGCTGTGATTAATCCATCCTCGATGAGCCTTTTGGTTAATCCACCTAGGGGATTGGGTTGTGCAGACATAAGCGCGCGGTCGATTACCCGGAAGCTTTAGTGTAAACCCTACTGCCGTCGATGCAACATTCGAAGGTGTTTGTCTCGAGGATTGGTGAATGTGGATCGGGTTAACGTCGAAAAAACCGGGTATGTTAACGCAACGTTTGCTTTATATAGTTTAAAAAAGAGATTGGTTATTAATGGAACGGATGTCATAGTAAAGAGTAGAAGTCGAAGATCTGAATAATTAAAAAATCCAAATTCCAAATAAAGGCAACAAATAATATGAAATCAGTGCAAAAAGGTTTTACGTTAATCGAATTAATGATCGTAGTCGCGATCATCGGTATTTTGGCCGCGGTAGCAATTCCGGCGTATCAAGGGTACATCGAGAATGCAAATATGGCGAAAGTGAGTAGCCAATATGGTTCAGCAGTAAATTTGGTTAAAGGTACGATTGCAAAAGGGGATACAAACGTTGCGTTAGGCATAGCTCGTGGCACCCCAACTGACGCAGCCGGCTGGGTTGCAGAGCTATTGAAAGCTGGAGGATCTGCGCCAGATGGTGTCGCTTATGTGGCTGCCACATTTGCACTGACCCACTCGACTAAAGGCCAAATAACCGTTGTGGTTGACAGTGATGGTGACGTACTAATAACTAGGCCCTGCTACGGCTCTTTTGCTGCGGGAGCTTCAACTAATATTGAAACTGATGGCACGGTGACTTTGAACGATAACGTGACCTGCCCAACATCGTAAAAATATAGCAATCTGTAAACGGGCCTTCAAATTTAAGTGCCTGTAGTGGTTCTAGGTTGTGATGTTTTGAGCAGCTATTAAAAAAATCCCAGCCTTTGCGCTGGGATTTTTTTGAACATAATCTAATGATTGACAGTGGCCTTCTTGGGGGATTGATAACTTTAAAGGCGCTACAAGACCTAAAGGTTCAAAATGCTGAAACTGATCGAGGTTCAATATTTCAGGATGCATTTTTTCCTGGCTGATTGTGCTCTTGCTTTGCAATCGTCGCGACCAATCGGAGTTGATCGATAGCCGGTTGGACGACAGTGTACTGATTCTTTGTTAAAAAATTCTCCAATCATAGGAATTTTTTTAGAACAGGATACAAGGGGATTTCCGATGAATAACGCTGAAAATTTAGGGATCAAGTAATTTCGTTTTGCTATCAAGTTTTATTTGGCGCATTGTAAGGGAAGTGGGCCTATCTAAGGCCTTAAAAAGGGGACAGGTCTTGGCCAAAGGAAAAGATAAGCAAAAAAGCAGCGAGAAAAAGAAACCTTTGAAAACGCTTTTAGAAAAGCGAAAGGAAAAGAAAGACAAGAAAGATGGTAGCGGCAGATCACTTTAGACTGTCCAAGAGAGACTGAGTGAAGTTGTATAACCCTCGAAATCCATCCTAAGCCCTTAAAAAGAGCAGGCTTTGAGCGCTAAGGTTGTCTGCCAGCAATTTTTTTATGCACAGTTCCGGTTCTATGAATGAAGAATAGTGTTTACTCAGCGAATTGTTGAAGTCAACAAGGGGCGCGTTTTCCAGGAAAGCGAGCCTGTT
>DNHK01000363.1 GCA_003485905.1 Gammaproteobacteria bacterium
CAATGCAACTTTTTGCTGTAAGTTCCGACTTCGACAATATAATTTTTAATATTAGTTTGGAATTGGATATTGACCCGGCCTTGGTTAAGGCGGTGATTCATTCTGAATCTGCATTTGATCAATTTGCGGTTTCTAGTAGAGGTGCCAACGGGCTGATGCAATTAATGCCTGAAACCGCAGAAAGGTTTGCTGTAGCAGACCCGTTTAATGCGGAGCAAAATATACGTGGTGGTGCGCGGTTTCTAAAGCATCTGCTTTTGACATTCGAGAATGACGAGCGATTGGCAGTAGCAGCATATAATGCGGGCCCTGGGAGGGTTCTATATTATGGAAATGTACCGCCATTTGTAGAAACCTATACATTTGTTTATAAAGTGTTAGGTTTACGCAAGTTGTACGCCGATTTGTATGCTGATTATAAGGATAAATCCGGTAAATCACTCGCCTCGCTAGAGGCTTCGATTTCAACGTAAAGGGAATTTGCCTAGGCTAGGATGCAGGGTAAGTACGGGATGATATGTGGAGCAGGAATTGGGCTTCTACAGATAGTAATTTCGACGTAATATTCTACGCGAACAAACGGTCATACTGATCTAGCGCAATTGTCTTGGAACTGCGATAGTGTCGCAATGAAACAGAGAATGAATATGCGATATTTTTTGGAGAAAATATGTACACCGAAGTAAGTGAATATTATGGTAAGACCCTGCAGGGGTCTGAAGATTTAAAAACCGATGCCTGTTGTACAGATACTGATTTACCGGCGCATGTAAAAACCAATCTCTCGAATATACACGACGAGGTATTGGCTCGTTATTACGGCTGCGGTTTGGTAGCACCGCAAGTATTAGAAGGCGCGCGCATTCTTGATTTGGGTAGTGGTAGTGGGCGAGATGTCTATGCGTTGGCACAAGAAGTTGGAGAACATGGTGCAGTTGTTGGTGTGGATATGACTGACGAGCAGCTGGAGATTGCTAATCGACACATCGAGTACCATCGGGATAAATTTGGTTACGCCAAGGCAAACACTGAATTCCATAAGGGTTATATTGAGAAGCTTGATGAATTAGATCTGGAACCGGCAAGTTTCGATGTGGTGATTTCTAACTGTGTTATTAACCTTTCGCCTGATAAGGAGTCAGTGCTTAAGCAAGTATGGAATTTGCTTAAACCCGGTGGCGAAATGTACTTTTCTGATGTTTATTCCGACCGCAGAGTACCGATGGAGCTCACCAAAGATCCGGTGTTATATGGCGAGTGTTTATCAGGTGCTTTGTACTGGAATGACTTTTTGACACTGGCAAAAGGTGCCGGGTTTGTTGATCCAAGATTAGTGGACGATCGACCATTGGCCATCGATAATGCTGAAATTGAGGCAAAGATTTCACCTATTAATTTTTTCTCAGCAACCTATCGTTTATTCAAAATTGAGGATTTAGATAGCTCCTGTGAGGATTATGGGCAGGCAGTGATCTACAAAGGTAATATTCCCCTGCATGCCGATAGGTTTGTTTTAGATACACATCATTCGATTGAAAAAGGAAGAGTTTTTCCTGTTTGTCGGAATACATTTAGAATGCTCGGTGAATCACGCTTTGCCGAGTATTTTGAGTTTATAGGGAACGGTGAGAATCACTTTGGTATTTTCCCGGATTGCGGCGAATTGATGCCTTTTTCATCCGTACAGTCTAATTCTGCTTCCACTAAGACAGATTCATCAAGCTGCTGCTAGGATAAATTTTATGCACGATATGCGAACATTGCTGCAGCCAAGTGACTTCCCTGCGATTCATCGGAAAGAGGTAACTACTCTTCAGGTGAATTTGGGATACACGTGTAATCAGACTTGCTTGCATTGTCACGTTAATGCGGGGCCAACTCGTAAAGAGCAAATGAGTCGGGATACCATAGATTTGGTTCTTGATGTTCTACGAAAAACTAATGTAACTACGTTGGATCTAACCGGTGGAGCTCCAGAGCTGAATGTGAATTTTCGATATTTAGCAGCTGAGGCCCGAAAGTTAAATGTACATGTTATAGATCGCTGTAATCTGACGATTCTTAGCGAGCCTGGCCAGTCTGATTTGGCAGAGTTTTTGGCCGAGCATGAAATCGAGGTTGTGGCATCACTACCGTGTTATCTTGAGGATAATGTTGATGCCCAACGTGGTGATGGCGTGTATCAGCGGAGTATGGATGGTTTGCGAGCCTTGAACGAATTGGGATACGCCAAGGTGGATAGTCCGTTAATTTTGAATTTGGTATACAACCCCGTCGGGCCATACCTGCCCCCTCCACAAATGCAACTGGAGGAAGATTATCATCGAGAATTAAAAACTCGCTTTGGCGTTGAGTTTAACACCTTGTTTACAATCACGAATATGCCAATTTCTAGGTTTGGCAGCACCTTGGTTTCGCATAAGCAATTCGATGATTATATGGTTCTATTGCGAGGTGCAATGAAAGTAGAGAACCTTGAGTCAGTGATGTGTCGGGATATTGTTAGTGTGGACTATCAAGGTTTTTTATACGACTGCGATTTTAACCAGATGCTTGATATACCTCTGGGTGGGACTACCAAGAAAAAACATCTGCGAACGTTACTGGAAGAGAACATAAATGGGGCAAAAATTGCGGTAGCAAATCACTGTTATGGCTGCACTGCTGGGCAAGGTTCTAGTTGCGGGGGCGCGCTGGACTAACGTGATTTCGGTCGTTATTCCGGTTCTCCGCGAGGCGGAAAACATATCTACTTTGCGTCAGTCGACACAAACGTTTCGAACCCTAGGGGCTGAAGTTATTATTGTCGATGGAGGCAGTGATGATGGCACGCTGGATCTGGTGCGGTCATTGGCCGATCAGCTTGTACACGCGCCAACAGGGCGTGCGAAACAAATGAATGCCGGAGCTGAAGTCGCTAGTGGTCAGATATTGCTATTCTTGCATGCGGATACATTTCTCTCAGAAGAGGTGTTCAGGGAAAGTTTTGATGAAATTTGGGGTAGCCAATGGGGCCGGTTTGATATTCGTATTGATAGTTCAAAGTACCTATACAGAGTGATTGAGTTTCTTATTAATCTTAGAAGCCGATTGTCTGGAATAGCCACCGGGGATCAAGCAATCTTTGTCAAAAAGACACTATTTACAGATATGGGGGGATTTGCTGACATTCCATTGATGGAAGATGTAGAGATATGTCGTCGTTTGAAAGCGAAGGTTCGACCAGTCTGTTTGAATCAAAAAGTGGTTACTTCTGCACGTTATTGGGAGAGAAATGGACCATTTAGAACTATCTTCCGAATGTGGGGTATACGATTTGCATATTGGATAGGGGTATCGCCTGAGTATCTAGTTGAACGTTACTATCGTTAATTTGATGCCTGCGTAGCCACCACCTCGCACTAATGAAAGGATGCATTCAAATTTTTGCTAAAGCTCCGATAGCTGGGAAGGTGAAGACGCGTATGCAGCCAGAGCTTGACGCTAATCAAAGCGTGGAATTAGCCAAAAAGTTATTGCATCATAGCTGCCATACGGCCAACGAATACGGCGATGCCGAGGTGCAGCTATGGTGCGCGCCAGATACAAGGCATTCGTATTTTCAAGAGTTAGCTGAAAAGTTTTCGCTAACTCTGTTTGCTCAGCAGGGTGAACACCTTGGACAGCGTATGATTAATGCAATGAACCACGCTTTGGAATTAGGGTTACGGCCCATGTTAATCGGAGCGGATTGTCCCTTTATTGACGATCAGTACTTAGATGCCGGATTTACGTCTCTCGATCGGCATGATGTAGTGCTGGGGCCCGCAACCGATGGGGGTTACGTACTGGTTGGTAGCAAAGCGGTGTTTGCGAACGATTGTTTCGAAGGAATTGAATGGGGCACGAAAGATGTATTGCAACAAACTTTACAAAAACTCATTGATGATGGATTGAGTTTCGAATTACTAGGTCCTTTAGCGGATATTGATCGTTATCAAGACCTTGAACTACTCGTTGATCTTTTTGAGTGATTAGTATTAGTGATTCTTCCAAATCTCTGTTTTTGTATTTGATATTAGCGCTTGGTATCAGTGACCAATAAGCTTGTTTTTGTAAACAATCCAGGCATAAAAAAAGCCCGGACAAGCCGGGCCTTTTTTACAAGTCACTACTAGTCTGTTGCGAAACAGTAGAAGTAACCATTGCCCCCAGTGGCTTGTAGATTTTCTTGGCCACAACCACGTGATGGGTGTGCGGAATTCCAAGAAGTAGGATTATCACCGCCGCCTTGGCGATCGTGATGTCCTACAAGAGCGCTGCCATCTTCGCTATTACTCGTCCAGTTCCCGCAGGTTGTGTCACCGTCAGCTGACGAAGCGGTGCCGTCCATCATCGAACCCGTCATAACATCGTGCATATTCGGAGTATCACCGCGGCCGTTAATAACGGCACCTGTTTCAGATACAGAGTTTTCTTTACTCGTCTGAACGTTATCGCTGTGTAGATCATCTACATCACTAGCGATCATTACGCCATTAGCGTTGTACCACGGGCCGCTACCTATACGATCGCGCGCATTTTCGCCGCCGTCACCACTAGTGCTTAAATACGCCGCCCAGGTTCTATTGCCAGCACCAGCTGCAGTTGCTAGTGCTGTACAGTGGGCGTCAGCTCCAGCGATTCCACCTAGATTTGCGCCATCGCCCGAACCGCTGCCAGTCATGAAAAAACTCATTCCAGTGTCTTGAGCCATGGCAGCTGGGCCCGCTAAGAGCGCTGCTAAACCAATGCTTAATAGTGATGTTCTTTTGTTCATTTCTAATACTCCGATTGGTAATTTTTAATTATAAAGATAAAATTAGCTGCCGCATATTATCAGAAAATCTTAAAATTTTTATTTTCCGAAGGCTGAACCATAACTTAAGTGCCTGATTAAGTTCCTTAACATAAAGCAGGCTTCTGAATCTCCTGCTAGTCAGGGAAACGAGGCAATTTTTGAGCACCTTCTGGTGGTTTGTATTGTGCGACATTCATTTGCATCGCCAACAGAGTGTAGTAAGCATTTATGCCGGTTAAATCTACTATACCTTTGTCGCCAAATCTCTGTTGTGCTAGCTGATAGGTCTCATCGCTTACGCTTTTATTGCGATGTAATTCCGTAGAGAAGTTATAAACTATTTCTTCATCATCACTCATGTTGGTCGGTCGGCGTCCCTCGGCAATCGCATCAGCCGTATCGTCACTTATTCCCGCCTTCAAAGCAATAGGATGGTGTACAAACCATTCGTAGTCTTGCGTCCATTCTCGTGCGGTTATTAATATCACTAGTTCGCTTAGAGTGTTTCCCAGAGCAGATTTGTAGCGTAAATAATCGCCCATGGAGCGGGCTAGGTTCATTACATCCGGGCTGTGCATTAGTGGTTGAAACGGACCAAAAACGGGTGCATTTCGTGCCTCTAGAAACACCGCCGCGGCAGCTTGTTGCTCTTCGTTATAACTTTCCGGGGGGATTACCGGCAAGCGTTCATCTGCCCATAGATTCGTCGCAACTATGGATCCCATAAATATCGTGGTTAAGAATTTCTTCATCGCAAATTTTAGATTAATTGTTAATTTGTTAAGATGGCAATCATTACAAAACAAATCTGCTGGCGGCGTTCGCTACCAGCATAAGGTTTTTAGAACAGTGCGAACTTTGAATATCTATAGTCATATATCTCGGCTGTTCTAAAAAAGACTAATAATTTGTATCAGGCTCGCCTCCGGGACGGGGCACGCGCTTTTTTGAGCCATCAACGGTTAGTTGGTAGCGAATTCTACGCAAATCATCGTCAAGGAAACTAAGCGATTGTTGGAAAAGTCCTTGTGGCAACCCACCGGCAGGGACGATGGCCTCAATAATGTATAAACGTCCTTGGTGCAGATACATGCCTGCGTAAGTTCGTGAATTATCGGCATTGGTAATCTGTAATTGGTGTCCTTCGACCGAATCAATATGGTTCCACGCATCGAAGGTTATCTCACCGCCGCGTTTACGAATGTTATGCGCGGCATAAGACATCGAGGCTCTTTGATCATATAGCCAAAGCGCAGAATTATTTCCTTCGTCGGTTCGATCTGGCAATTCTTGATATATTTTCTGCCCGGCATTGTAATTGACTACCGTGAGGCTATAGGAGGCCTCGTCATTTTCAAGAGTATAAGCCTTGGCTGGGAGTGTAATTCCGTATTCCGATTCATATCCGAATTCGCGGACTTCAGGTATGCCAGGGAAATTAATTGCAAAATGTTCTTCCGCATCGACATACTCAGCCCAATCTTGAGCGGATGCAGTTCCTGTGATGATTAGTAATGACCCTATGATTGCAAGTAAAATTCGCATCATTTAATTCCTCGGTTTATTGTTTAAGCTATTGTAATTTAATAAATATATTCTCAAATCTAGATCTATTCTAGATTCATTTTAGATTGCTAATCCCATTCTTTTTCAACGCCACCCTCGGTAGTGACATAGCCTAACAGACAGCCATTGGCGCCATCACGAAGCTGATGACATCTTACGGAAATGGCGTCACCGGCTTGAATGTCGTCTTTCTCCCACCCTCGACGCGCCAGTGCATTTAGCCCACCGCCTTCCAGTGCCCACAGTTCTGTTTCGCCACTTTCGTTAGCGACTTCAAGATGGATCCAAGCATGCGGGTTGATCCAGATTACTTTATTAACGGTGCCCGTCAAATGTGTATATTCGTGTAATGAGTAATTTCCGTGCGAATGATGTGCCATGCTGGAAATAGGCAAGCTTAGCAGTAGCAGAGCAGCCATCTTGGTAAAGGTTTTAATGTACATAATTACTTCTCTAAATAGTGGTGACGAAAGCTTCGGTGTTGTTAAGTAAAAAATAAGCTGAGTCGGGGCTAAATGGCATTAAATTGGCGGTTCGTATGTGTAAATTACCCAGAAAACTGACCGGTAGCAGAAAGTTCGGGATCACAATTGTAGCGATACATTTTTAATTTAGGCGTAAAGTCCCACTGAAGAGTAGCGCTAAAGGATTCTGCAAAATACTCTGGATCTTCCAAGAATACGTCAATTTCTAATCGTTTACCTTCTTCAACGAGTGAAAATCTTTCGATGGTATGTTTTTGAGCTCCGGATGGCACGCCATCGCTGTATGGCGCACGGTTGTCTGCAAACAATCGTGTATCAACTACCAAGGTATCACCTTCCCAATGACCAATAGAGTGGCCCTGTACGGTTCGTTCTCCATTTTCTGGGTGGTCACGTCCATCCGTATAAACAATTCTTTCGTTATCAAAAAATTCATTTCGAATATTGACGCGATCGTCCAGAATTTCGATATCAGTGAGGTAAACCGCCGTGGCAGTTAGTATGCGTGGTGTTGGTGGAGATATACACTCAGCGATAGGGCTATCGGTAACATAGTTGTAACTGGCTTTCGCTTGAGCACCAGCATCGGTTAATGGTGTTGCGACAAGCTTCTCCATAAATGGCCCAAGAGTCGACGTCCGACCTTTCCAAATCCCGGCAATACTAGAGGCAATGTCAGATCCTTCATAATCACTTTCGTCTTGAATCCACAATTTTCCGTCCGGGGTTTCAGTAGATATCATCATCGCCATCTTGCGATCTGGGTTTCTGTCTGGATGCGCCCTTACAGAGACTGCGTCCCCTGGCTTTAGCATATCGGGTGTCCAGCCGCTACGTGACATGATTGGAGTTGAGCCGGTTTCGATGGCCCATTCAACCGTTTCGCCGTTCTCCTGCTCAACTTCTATATAGGTTGTGACGTGCGGGTTTCTCCAAACGTAACGAACGACGGTCCCTTGGATAGATAAGATATTTTTTTCGTCGTAGCCAGCATCACTATGGTGTGCAAGCGCTGGCGTTAATAAAATTGAAACGATACTCGCAAAAGCGGTAATATTTAAGGGAATATATATCTTTCTCATGTGGATTCAGTTTTATTAGTATCTTGTGGTGAATGGACTATGGAATGAGATGAATTGAAAATCAAGAGCGCTTGGGTCCGCAAAAATCATATTTTGGGTCCCAAGCTCCTACAGTTGCTAATTAGAAGTTGAATTTAGTGTCTTCGTCTCTAAGCACGTAAAGTGTGTAACACGCTGCTAACATAGGCCATGCTGCAAAAAATAGAAGTGCAGGGCCTTCAAACGGATTTAGATACATTGCAAATGGGGTTAGGGTTGATACTGCATGAATAATAAGCACTATTAAGTAGGTAATGTTTTTAAATCTACCGATTAGAAATAATGCAATTAACACTAGTTCAGCAATTGCAATTACCAACATTATCGTTCCACCCATGCCGCCTAGGAAATAAAACTTTTCGAACACACCTGCAGCATGTGCGGGATTTAATATTTTATCCACGGTCCACATTACTAAAACCAGAGCGACGCTAATACGCAAGTAAAATAGGCAATTTGTTAGTTTGTTATTCATGTTGAGTCTCCATCTATTGAGTTGAGTGGTTGGTGGACCCCCTATACCTGCACACCTTGCCATGTTGCTGCTATTCATGCAATTGCAGCCGTTTATTCGCAATCCATCAATAGACTCACGAGCTAACGAAAAATTAGAAGAGCTTAGGTTACTTAAAATTGTGGGGTTCTAGTGAAACCTTGCTGTAATATTATTGTTGAATGTCCGTTATTTGCTGCGATTTCAACCGGTCGAC
>DNHK01000049.1 GCA_003485905.1 Gammaproteobacteria bacterium
GTCCCGTCGGATCAAGAATATCCACGGATGACATTTCCTCAATAACTGATTCAACTTCAATAACAACATCACTAAACTTTGAAGTCGTCTCTACTTCACCTTTTATTTCAGAAGCTGAAGTAGACGATGACCCAATCGCATCCAAGTCTGCATTTATCGTAACCGGCGAAGCATCATCATTTGCGCTGTCAAAATCCAAACTGCTTGGGCTGTTAAGACTGTCAGACATAACGCTTCCAGATTCGACGCCTTCTACGCTAGCCTGATCATTTCCAAGCACACTTACCTGCTCAGACGCTTTCTCAGTTATACCTAAACCCTCTAAAGAGTCCACTTCAAGTAGCGAGCTAAGCCGCTCCATAACGTCGCCAGTACTGGCGAAAATAGGGTTGGTTAACTCCAACCCCTGGCCCATCTTGACTACTTTTCGCCAAAGCTTATCTTCAGAAACTTTCTTATCTGCATAGAATTGCTCAGCAAGACTTTCAAATTCAGCCTTATTCTCATGTTTATGATAAATCTCGAGTAATTTAACCCGGATATCAAAACGATCATTCGAGCGTTTCAGACCTTCTTTTAATACCTCGATGGCTTGATCATCGCGTCCATAAGCGAGGTAAACTTCTGCCTCAGCCAATGGATCTACATCATCTGAGTGTACCGTTGCTGCATCATCATTATAGACAGTTAAAAAGGAGGAATCCTTACCCTGAACGCGGCCTTCGTCAGGCTCATCATCGTCGAGATCAACTCCATCGTGCACACTGTGCAAATCAAATTGACTATGCGCCCCGTCAACTGCAACCGAAAGCATACTATGCTCAAACTCCTCTTGAGCCCTACGACGTCGCAAAAATAACAGCGCGCAAAGTGCGGCAATAGCTGCGCCAATGATTCCCATCGTCGTTGTATTCTGAAAATCGATTTCCGGCAGGTAACCCCGCAATCGATCAAGCCAGCTTTGTTCGTTGATAATAAGCAATGGTGCCGGACTTGCACTTTCGGCAACTCCACCACCGGCTATTGATTCATCTACAACGGCACGACCGTTGCTAATGTTCCCTGCTGCCCCATTAGTGTTTGAATCAGTCGTGTTCGCAGGTGAGGCCCCAACACCAACCAAGCTTGGGGGTGTTTCACTTTCAGAAGGTGCGCTAGCAATAATTTCAGCCTGTGTACCTGCAGGCTGGGTTTGCGTAGTAGGCCCAGCGGAAGTCGCTGTACTTAACCCCTGCTGCAAGGCTGCCAATGTCGGGTCTTCCAAAGCAATCAATTGATTCACTTCGTCTAACTGAATTTCCAACAATTCAAGACGTTCACGCAACTCGCTATTTTCAAGTTGGCTAGACAGTAAAGAAGACTCAAGTCCCGAAATTTCACTTTGCAAAGCAAGCGTGTCATCAGTTACACCGCTACTTGATTGACCAGCACCTTCAGCAGAACCGATACGAAATTGATCTTGTGTAGTCGCCCCACTACCATTCGCTGCGGATTGGGCACTAATTTCCCCAACCCTACCTTGTGACGCATTAGTTGGTGTATCTGACGAAACGTAGGTAGGAGCCACCCTGCCTCTGTCAGACAAATATCCTTGCCATTCACCTTGTTGCTCTTGAAATACTTGAACGGCAAGCTCTCTCGATACATTTCGGATATCTTCTAGGCTATCTACTCGCAATATTTCACCCTTTTTCAAGAGATTCATATTCCCATTTATAAACGCATCCTGATTATCGCGATGCAGTACATACAGTGTTTGGTAATAACCAAGTTCTGGGTAAACTTGCTGTAACTGGGATGCAATCCCGCTTAGGGTTTCTCCAGCCTCTATCGGACCATATACCCCAAACGCTTCATCGACCGGTAATGCCTGAACATTTGACTCCTGACCGTATGACTCCAAGTTCCCTGAATAATTATAATCGTTTGAGGTGGAATTAGAGGACTGATTCAATGCTGACGTTGTTGACTCCGAAACAAGGGGAACTGATTCGGTCTCGCTGAAAACCGCTTGGCTTTCAGCGGTAGAATAATTCGCTGAGCTAAACTCATCTCGTATACGCGGCGCCATTACCGGCGCAGGTGCCTGAGAACTATAAACCGGAGGGTCTATAAGAGCGGTATATTCCCGCAACAATGACCCACCATCCCACTCGGCTCTAAGTAGAATATGTAGAAACGGTTCGCGCATTTGAGATTCGCTAGAAATTCTAAGCCAATTTTTCCCATTCTCTGGCAGCACGTCGAATTGAATCTCGTCCATAAACTCTGGTCTGCTAATCCCAGCAATAGAAAACTCCTTACGGCTAGCGAGATCAAATACCACCTGTTCTAGATCGTCGGTTCCCGGGTCTAAAATTAATTCCCCTCGCAGGTCGAGCGGCTCATCAAGAAAGGAGTTAACCGTAAGATTCCCTAACCCAAGAGCTTGAGCTTGGGATGAAAACAAAAATATCTGCGCAGTGACTACGGCAGTCACAGAAAAGCCCAAACGGAACGCCCTACGTATCGGCGGGCCTAGGCTAAATCTAAAAATACGCATATCGAAATCCGTTTATAACTGCTGCCATATTGAGTTTATCAAACGCTCTCTCAAACACCACTTTTACGCAAAGCGACACCCAAAATAACAAATCAATTTTCCCCAAAATATTAGCAGGTTACCGAAAAACATTCACAAATGACGTTACCTTATCAATACTTGAATGTCTAGGTGAAGATCGTCATACACACGTGTTTTCAACCTATAAATATTCAGCGACTAATACTTCCGCAATTTGCACACTGTTAGTTGCAGCACCCTTACGAACATTATCCGACACAACCCATAAATTAAGACCAAGATCGTAGGATATATCCTCTCGAATTCTTCCGACAAACACACCGTCATGATTCACGGCATTACCTACGGCGGTGGGGTAACCTCCATCTACACGCTCATCAACGACTACCACACCAGGGGCATTTTCAAGCAATTCTCGGGCCATTTCCGCAGTGATTTTTTCACGTGTTTCAATATGCACAGCCTCTGAATGGCCGAAGAACACGGGAATCCGAACGGCCGTGGGGTTAACAGTTATATCTGGATCCTCAAAAATCTTCTGAGTCTCCCACACCATTTTCATTTCTTCTTTGGTGTAACCGTTGTCGAGGAAAACGTCTATTTGCGGCAACACGTTGAATGCGATTTGCTGAGGATAAACCTCAGCCTTAGCTTCGCGCCCGTTGAGCAGTTCAGCTGTTTGCTTAGCAAGCTCTTCGATGGCGGGCTTGCCAGTGCCAGACACAGCTTGGTAAGTCGCCACGCTAATTCGCTTAATACCGACGGCATCGTGAATTGGCTTTAGCGCGACCAGCATCTGAATAGTCGAGCAATTCGGATTCGCAATAATGTTTCGTGTTGTATAGCCCGCAATCGCTTCAGGATTAACCTCGGGGACGACGAGGGGAATGTCGTCGTCGTAGCGGAAATGTGATGTGTTGTCGATAACCACGCAGCCCGCAGCAGCCGCTTTAGGCGCGTAAACCTCTGAGATACTCCCGCCCGCAGAAAATAAGCCGATTTGTGCCTTCGAAAAATCGAATTCAGCAAGGTCGGTCACCATGATTGGTTTATTTCTAAACATCAACGTCGTGCCTGCAGAGCGTTCACTCGCTAGGAGATAAAGCTGCCCGACAGGAAAATCGCGCTGTTCCAAAATCTCAATCAATGCTTCACCAACAGCACCAGTCGCACCGACAATCGCTACGTTTACTTTCTCACTCATTGCAATTACTCACTAAAATCGATCCACGTGTATGTATCTAATGATTAGAGCGGCTCGCGATAAATCGCGCGCTCAAAATCAATTTGACAGCGTAAAGTACCAAGGAGACTTCGCACGCCACGTCGTTTCGAAGGCAGCAATAGCCGCCGAATCCTCGAGCGTCAGGCCGATATCATCGAGCCCGTTAAGCAGACAATGTTTACGGAACTGATCGACTTCGAAAGGGAGTTCTTCGCCATTGGGCTTGCGCACGACTTGCGCGTCGAGGTCTACCTCGAGCTGATAGCCTTCCGTTGCCTCAACCTCGACAAACAAACCGTCAATGACCGCTTTGTCGAGGACAATGGGTAGCAACCCATTTTTGAAGCAGTTGTTGAAAAAGATGTC
>DNHK01000321.1 GCA_003485905.1 Gammaproteobacteria bacterium
CTGTGAACATCGCTGAATCTCTTTTTTGATAGAGCAGTTCAGCTAATTTTTCTTTTAGGTTGGGTGTACCATTTGTTTCGTAACGCGAACCTAAATATGCCAAATTGACCCCTTCAGGCATTCCCTGGTATACCCAGCTTTCCGGATTAAACACCGGGCTGTACTCCAGAGTTAGGCGCTCCAAATCAGATAGGCTCAAAGATACGCCCTCTTTAGTCGACATTGTGGAGCTAGTTGCCATAAGGTTTTTGTCGTCAGTGATTATTGGCGCGCCCTTGGAAAACTCTCGTACGGAGTGTTCATCCATCAGCAAATTAGCAAGCATATCTTCAACAGAAGCTATTCCCTTTTTCATAAATTGCTTGCGGTCTTGTTCGAACGGAATACCAGTCCTAGTGATTTCCTGCTCCATGTCCAGTGACGCATCAGATGCCAAAAAGAACAACACGCCAGGGTAAAAATTGTAGACCCGTACATTTTCGAACACCTGAAGCAATGTATTGGTCAGCGATTGAAGTAGCGCTTCAGAAATATATTCCCCATTCATCCACTGTAAAAAGACTCCTGAATCTTTTAGGTGCCCTTTGGCCAGCTGCATAAACTCGCGGGTATAGAGATGAGAAGCCCCTGCTGTCCAGGGATGCGAAGGCTGAGAAACGACAATGTCCCAGGCCTTATCAGTAAGTTGCAGGGCGCTTCGAGCGTCGTTGATATATACATGGATTCTCGGGTCTTCTAATGGATCAATGTTTCGTAGCGCGTTGATTCTTGCATTAGCCTCAATCACCTTGGCCTCTAGCTCAAGCACATCGACCCTTTCTATGGCAGGAATAATTCCTTCTAGCGCCACTCCCCCGCCATAACCGATCATCAATATCTCTTTGGCTGCAGGCCTGGCCAAGTAAGGGAGTGCTGTCAGTAGGCGTTGCGTATGCTTTGCGGGCGGGGCTCCGATAAGATCAATGGATGCTTCAGCAAGTCCATTATTACGCAGGTACAAATAGCCATCTCGCTCCAAAACAAGCACAGTCGATGACCGACCCACTCCGTAGTACCTTAACTCGCCATCCGGCGAATCACCGATGGGTGATACCCGTAGAATATTTTCCGGCCAGAGAGGGTTGTAGAAAACAGCCAATAAAACTAGTGCCGCAAACGTCGGTACCGACACCCAATACTGCTTTTTACCGATAAGCAAACAGGCGAATAGCGCCAGTGCGATATTGGTAATCACCGCAACTTTGATTGCGCCCTCATACTTCAATAGTGGAATCAGGAAAAAACCAGCGATCGCTGCACCTAAAATTCCTCCAAAAGTATTCCACGCATACACTCTGGCGGAGGATTCCGGCGCGCCACCCAGATCATGCGCCAATACACGAACTGCGAGCGGGAAGGTTGCGCCAATAAATAGCGTAGCAGGTAGCAATATCATGATCGGAATCAAAATATTATTGTAGAGGCCGGGCGTTGCAGGTATGGCCAAGTCCAGAAACTTATAGATGCCGACAGACGTCAATGCTATACCTACTTGGCAAACCACAAACCCATTAAATGAAGCCTGCCAATTTCGAGAAAAACGCGACGCTAGCGCGCTGCCCAAAGTAATACCACCCAGAAAACTTGCTAGCATGGTGGCAAATGCAACCACGCTGCCCCCCAATATATGACTCAGTAAACGCGTCCAAAGCACTTCATACGTAAAGGTGACTGCACCGGACACCAACATAATAGGTAGGATCCAGTGGGGACCGGGAAGCATAAATTTTAAGGCCTCGGGTTCTACATCAGGATTCGCCGACGGCATTGTTTTTTTAACAGCGACTTTATCGGCGACTTCTGGAGAAATCTTCTTAGCCAGGGTAGAGGCGACTAAAAAGATCAAAAAATTGATCACAACACCACACCACAATGTACCCATCAAACCCAGCGCCGGTAGCAGATAGAAGGCGGCGACCAACGTACCTGCAATAGCACCCAAGGTATTAATGGCATATAACACCCCTACCCTAGGCCCGATCTGTTCCCTCGTGCGTATCACATACTTTGTAAGTAAGGGCAGAGTTGCCCCCATGCTGGCCGTGGGCACCAGAATCACCAAAAAGGCTACCAACAGGTAGAAGAATGCTTGGCCTACTCCACTAGCATCCGCTAGAAATTCTTGACCACCTAACGCGAGCGCGTAAGTACCGGCCACTACCTTAAGCAGATAAGGAACAGCCAACGCCGACAAAGCAATTAAACCTTCGAGGAATCCGTAAACCAGTACAGGATTTCGAACTTTGTGAACAAACCTACCGACTAAGACGGCGCCCAACGCCAAGCCCGCCATATAAGACGATAAGACCGTGGCCACAGCCATTTCTGAAGTTCCGAACACCACTGAAAACTGTCGCATCCAGACGGTTTGGTAGAGCAATGCGGCAAATCCGGATAGCAAGAAACACGCTGACACGCTTGCCAGCACAAACGATTCACTCAGCCCTTTTTCCGCAGGGGTTTCATCCAGATTAATATTACGGTCCTTTTGAACGCCGCGGCTCTTTTGGACATCGCCCATAACACTGACAAAGACTTAGCAGACAATGCTTTCTTAAAGGCTGTGCGTATGCCGCAGAGAATTTCGACCACAGGTGCAATTGCTAGTAGACGATTTGCCCGCGCCATTACCCGCATGTCTTTCTCAACTCATCTCTCTCAAGCTTTGCCATCAACCACCTGCATACTAACCGCAAATCAATCTACGCTTTTGATAACAATATAGCTTATACCAAAACTATGATCGAATGACTGCTTCGAACATACAGGAGATATACAGCGAGTATAACTATGGTATAAAAATATAAAAATCAAAGCCGTAACATTCTAATCGGCTTATTGGTAAACTCAAATTCAAGTGCTTTTATCCTATAAATATAGTGCATCTATGCTGCACTTTCATCTATATGCTCAAGGCTATATTGCAGGTAAAGTGTATAAAATCGCTTAAATGACGTATTAAAATTTATGGGGTTCATATGATCAAAACAACAACCTTACAGCTCAGCATTGGCCTACTTTCTTTGCTATTGGCCGTGCCGGGTTTTGCGCAAGCACCCGCCTCCCCATTGGCAGAGTATGAGACTTCATGGGACGAGTACATGGCGCTCAAAGAAAAGGCCAATGGCGGTACAAAGCACACTTACGAAACCTTGCCTGATTGGAGGGGGGTCTGGCGTGTAACCCCATTCATACCCCATGCTTTTGATTTCTCAATGACTGAAGATCGCGAAGATCTTCCCGGGACTAAAAAAACTACCGCAGAACTTACGCCGAAATACGCCGCGGACTATGAGCAACATATTGAAGATATTAAAGCAGGATTAGGGTGGGACCGGATTAGCTATTGTCTTCCAGCCGGTTTTCCGCGCTGGCTAACTGAGCCATTTTCACGAGAATTTATTCCGACGCCTGATCAGACCTGGCTTTCGCATGAGCAAGTTAACGAGACTCGTCGCGTTTATACTGACGGCCGCGGCCATGTTCCGGACGATTTCGCCATCCCATTGTGGCTTGGTGATTCTATTGGGTTTTGGGACGATGACACACTGGTAATTCACACCATGAACTTAAAAGCCGGCACCTATCAACGGGGGCAGCCCGCTTATAGTTTCGAGACCAGCACTGTAGAACAATGGAGAATGATCGACAATACAACTATGCTGGTTAAGATTACCGTCTATGACCCTCCGGCTTTACAGAAGCCATGGCGCGCAGAATTTACTTACTCAGTAAACCGTGACCCGGATATTCGGGTCGACTATAATTCTTGCGAAGAAAATAATATGGTCGTGCGTAAGCCAAACGGAGAAGCAACTATTCTACTTCCGGGTGATCCCGGGTATCACAATCCGACTACCTTTGGGATTCCTGAAGTAACCTGGGATACCTTACCAGAATAGAAACAACGACGATTTAAACTAATTCGGCTTTTAATAGCGGAGATAAAAAATGAAATTCATTAAAAACTTTATGGCGCTGGCGCTTATGTGTGTTGTGGGATCCGGGTTGGTACAGGCTCATCACTCTGCGACAATGTTTGAGGCTGAGAAGACACTTACTCTCACTGGAGCCGTGAAAGAGTTCCAATACACCAACCCTCACGCGTGGCTCATCATCACAGTCGCTGACGATAGCGGTGAAACGACTGATTGGAGTATTGAGCTTGGTGCACCGACACAGCTTCGTGCGGCGGGTATCGGTAAAAGAACCTATCTTCCCGGGCAAGAAGTTAAGGCCATATTCCACCCGATGAAGGATGGTCGACCCGCCGGTGGACACACCATCAGTATTACTAACGCTGATGGCTCGCCAATAAACTAAACACCTAACGTCTATCATTACCTATCAAACTTGGGGCATCAGAACTCTATAGCAAGCGAGCCTTTTCTATGATCAATATCAATAATCCAAAGCCTCTAAGGTGGATGCCTCTTGCGCTAGCCCTTAGCCTTGGTACCGGATGCACGTCGGAGAATCTGGCGGCACAAGATGTTGACACATCTAGCCCTAGCGGATCATCAAATATAGCGGCAGAAGCGAGAATCTTGTCTGCCTATCACGGACTTGATGCGCTACCAGGGCGTGGCTTAAGCGTTATATGTGGAATGCCAGTTGGAGGTAAAGATGGAATGCCGGTTATCTTTTCGGCCCAGCTGAATCCAGAGACAGTATCTCCAAGCGCTTTTTTAGTCGAAACCAGCTCGGGAGACAGCGTCACTCCAATATGTGTAACACTTCGACCGGCGGTGGAGGAGCTCGAGCAACGTACTGTTCTTCTAATCGGGCCTTTTAGCACCGCAGATTCACACCCACGTTCCGTCGAAATCGTCGGAGAGCTCGAAGATATTGAAGGAAACTCACTGTTAGGATTACGAATAGAAGATGTCACTCCCCTTGCGGATGGTCCCGGCTTGGTATTCGCCGAACGATTTGCGCCCAATGTCTCAGGACTCGAAGGGGAATGCCCAGACGACACCGCATAGGCTGTCCTGCTAACCTGGGAGGGCGGTGTGACCGGACCACAGGGCGCTGCTCTAGCGGAGGCTCAGCGAACCGGTTTAACAGTACTTCTTGAAAATGGCGACCGAGTACAGCCCATCTCATTGGGTGATGACGACCCTGATAACCATGTGGTCGCTTGCTTAGCCGAAACGAGCGCAGCGGTTTCCGTAAACGTCATATCTGGGCTCTTTCACGACCCAGGCGACGACGCAAATCCTGAGACTAGTGTGCAGGTAGTTCCAAGTCTCTAAAAAATATAGAAGAAAAAAGGGGTACGGCACTCAAAACGACTGTGAGGGTAATGTGTGAATGGGCCAGGAGTATGTGCAGGGAGTGCGTCCTGATTTCGACGGGTTGTTTCAATCTCAGATGAAAAACAAAACTCCGTAATTATCTAATCGAACATAGTTCGAATCAAAAAACTCCTCATTCTTTGTGCTACTTCATGGCTGCATAAGTCAGTGGCAGTTCAGTTGTATATTTAATGTCTTCCATAGCAAAGCTAGAGGAAACATCAGATAATTCCACCGTGCTAATGAGCTTTTTATAAACTGTATCAAAGGTGGCAATGTCCGGAACCACTACACGGAGTAAATAATCTACATCGCCGCTCATCCGGTAGAATTCGACAACTTCAGGTATGTCGTCAACGGCATGCGCGAAAGCCTCTAGCCATTCAGGGGTATGCTGATTGGTTCGCACAGCCACAAAAACGGTGGTACCCAGATTAAGTTTGTTTCGATCCAATAAAGTCACGCGCTGCTGAATATATCCGTCTTCTTCCAAACGCTGAATACGCCGCCAACAAGGAGAGGATGACAAATTCACGGCCTCAGCAATTTCAGAGATGGAGATATCGGCTCGTTTTTGCAGAAGGATAAGAATCTCTTTATCTGTCTTGTCTAGCAAAATTATTCCTGTATTAGTTATATTTGTAGAGTATATGTGTGTACTTATAGCAATTCGGAGCATTAATCGCAATCACCATCCCCTTGGTTTGGGGTAAGATATTCTCAATTCAAGATATAGGATAGAAAATGACTCTCTTTACAAGACACCCTAACGCTGTCGGCGAGACCTATTTCGAGCATGTGATCTCAGCCTCGTCCTTTGCGATTATGATGCTTGTGGCCAGTGTCATCTGTGCTGTTCATTCTGTATTACCTTTTCTTTTTGAAAAGACAGCGGGAAATATCATTGAAGGCCTTTATCAGAAAATGAAAATAAATCGCGATAATGTGCGTGCTGGTAAATGTTTGGAATAAAGCCAGGAAGAAAGGCAGAAATCGCTTTGGTAAATGTACATTGCTGGGGTAGAAAATCGTAATCTATACGGTTTTGCACTTGACCGCTTTAGGTAAGGAACAATCGAATGATCTAGTATGTTCCGCTGAATAAACGGTACCTAGTAGGTATTCACGGAGTTTAGTGAACCACGTATCAACTAACCGAACAGCCTGAACTGATTACCTTGTTTTGCTTCAGTTTATTCCGGCTTGGCTTGACTCAAACGCACAAGACCGCTAAAAAGTTGTTATTACATATCAACTCTCTGGAGAGTAATCACGTGGCAGGAAAATTCGAAGTATATAAAGATAAAGCAGGCGAGTTTCGGTTTCGACTAAAGGCTGGTAACGGTGAAAACATATTAGCTAGCGAAGGGTATAAAGCGAAATCAAGCTGCATGAACGGTATCGCATCAGTTAAGAAGAATTGTGGCGATGAAGCATGTTACGCAGTTAGCGTCACGAAATCTGGTAAGCACAAGTTCAATCTTAAATCCCGCAATCATTAAGTCATTGGTGCTAGCCAATCCTACGAGAGTGCAGCATCCTGTAAAAAGGGTATGGCCAGTGTTGGAAAAGCAGCACCGGATGCGGCCATCGTCGAAGTCTAGCTTAGTCGACAGCACCCTAAAGAACCATCGATGTTAAAACATCGGTGGTTTTTTATGTGCAGCTTATACTCATGATTTGATCCATCGTATATAACTCAACTTCTCAAATGTTCGCTATTGCCCTGTAGCGGGTAATTGCATTTTCTATACAAGTTGCTTTTACTGAGTCGCGTGTAACACTCGATCTCACGCAGGCCGGCTTGGTAGCGGTTTCAAGTATGATAAAGAAAGTCGTTCTGCTGCTACCCTCTATCAATTGCAGCATCAATTGCTGTTAGCAAATAAAAGTTATTAAAAAGATGCTGGATAAAGAAACCGATCGTCGCTTTTGTACGGCTAGCGATCGAACCCCAAGGCTGAGGGTGCCTCAAGCTGTAATACATTGGTTTACTTAAATTGTTTTCCTCTGCGCTTAAACGGTGGCTTACCTTTGAAATCGGTTGATCTAGCATCGATAAGATCAGGATCATTAGTCATATATTCGACTT
>DNHK01000426.1 GCA_003485905.1 Gammaproteobacteria bacterium
GAGTTGGTCAAACAGCTATTCGATTCGTTGGCGGGCACCTATGAATTGGAAGTTGTGCTGGTAAACGACTGCAGCCCAGATGATAACTCGGCGGATGTGTGTCGAGATTTGACAGCGAATCGGAAAGATTTGGTATTCCTCAATTTGGCACGAAATTTTGGTGAACATAATGCTGTGATGGCTGGTTTGAATCATTGCAGTGGCGATGCTGCCGTTATAATGGATGACGATTTTCAAAACCCTCCGTCAGATGTAATTAAGTTAGTCGACGAGTTGGCTAAGGGTTATGACGTTGTGTACTCGGCGTACACCAAAAAAGAACATCATTTCTTTCGCAATATTGGTAGTCGCTTCAACGGATGGGTTGCATCGATGCTAATAGGCAAGCCCCGCGAGTTGTATTTGTCTTCCCATAAGGCAATTAATCGGTTTTTGATCGACGAAGTTGTTAAATACCAGGGACCATATCCTTATATCGATGGGTTAATATTCCGAATTACCCGCAATTATTCGACTGTGACCGTTGCGCATTCGGCCAGACAGCAGGGCCAATCGGGTTATACCTTCAAGAAGTTGGTTTCGCTCTGGCTCAATATGTTCACTAATTTTTCGATATTGCCGTTAAGACTCGCCGTTCTTGCGGGTTTGGTGTTTTCGCTAATTGGGCTTATCGCGGCAGGGGTGTTTTTTGTCGAAAAGCTCACCAATCCAGATATGCCAGCAGGTTGGGCCTCATTAATTATTACGCTGCTGATTGTTTCCGGAGTGCAATTATTTACCATTGGCACTCTGGGCGAGTACCTGGGTCGGTTATTTTTGCAGGTGAACGGGCAACCACAGTTTGTAGTGCGGGAAAAGATAGCGCGTGAAAAAAGAGCCTGTGAAAAAACGGATAGATCAGCGACGCATGCACAAGGTGGTAGTTAATAGATGTTAGATACCTTGCAAAACAAAAACGTCCTCGTTACCGGAGGCTTGGGGTTTATTGGTAGCAATTTGGCGATTCGATTGGTCGAGCTAGGTGCGAACGTCACGGTCATCGATTCGCTGATTCCTGAGTCAGGCGGAAATAAGTTTAATGTTTCGCCAATCGAATCCGAGATCGAAATAAATAACGGCGATTTACGCGACGCTGAAATGTTGAGCAAGGCGGTCGTAGGAATGGATTACGTGTTCCATCTTGCTGGTCAGGTAAGTCACGGAGACAGTATGCGTGACCCAGAGCTCGATTTAGGTATGAACTGTATAAGTTCTCTAAATCTTGTGGAAGCCTGCCGGCACAACTGTCCAGACACGCGAATAGTTTATACGTCTACTCGGCAAGTTTACGGCGTGCCGCAAGAGTTGCCTGTGACGGAAGCGCACCCAACATTGCCGGTTGATGTAAATGGGATAAACAAGTTGGCCGCTGAGTATTATCATTTGTTGTACGACCGTACTTACGGTTTAAAATCCACCGTGTTGCGGCTGACTAATACCTATGGGCCACGGCAGCAGATTCGCAATAATCGTCAGGGTTTTGCCGGAATTTTTATTCGAAAATCATTGCAAGGTGAGGCGATTCAGATATTTGGCGACGGCGAGCAGCGCCGCGACTTTAATTATGTTGACGATGTAGTGGAGGCTATTTTATTGGCTGGCTGTAATGAGGCCTGCTTTGGTGATGTGTTTAATTTGGGTGCTCCAGCACATTATTCCTTAAACGAATTTATTGATGCACTGAAAACATATAGAGATTTCGAATCTTCCAAGATTAGTTTTCCAGACGATAAAAAACTAATCGATATTGGGGATTACTACGGTGATTATTCCGCATTTAAGCGGGTGACGGGATGGGACCCTAAAGTGGATCTAAACGAGGGGTTGGGGCGCACGCTGGAGTTTTATCAAAAATATCAGAAAGTCTATTTGTCGTGAATAAAGTCCAATCGTTCGATTATCTCGAGCAATATGCCGAGATAGAATCTGAAATCGATGTGGCGATTAAGCGTGTGTTGAAATCTGGCCGCTTGGTACTGGGCCAAGAAGTATCGGCGTTTGAAGCTGAGTTTGCGGCTTGGCTGAGTAGAACCGGCGAAGAGGGAGCTACGTCGGTAGCGCAGGACGCTTTTGGTGTAGGTGTAAATAGCGGTACCGATGCTCTGGTTGTTGCTCTTATGGCTTTAGGGGTTGGCGAAGGGCATGAAGTCATCACAGTAGCCAACACCGCAGTGCCGACAGTATCTGCAATTGCAGCTGTAGGAGCGAAAGCCAAGTTTTGCGATATTGATGCCGACACTTGCTTAATGGATTTGGAGAAAATCGAAGCCTGCATCACTGATAAAACCCGGGCAATTATTCCAGTGCATCTATTCGGTAACGTTGTTGACGTTCCAAAGCTACGTTCGTTGGTTGCTGGCAAGAATATAAAAATAATTGAGGATTGCGCTCAAAGCCATGGCGCAACACTTAATGGGGTGTCTGTCGGTACAATGGGTGATATCGGAGCATTTTCATTTTACCCCACCAAAAACCTCGGAGCTTACGGTGATGCTGGCTTGTGCCTTTCATCGGATGCTAATTTAGCAGAGCTTATGCGTAGCGTTCGAATGTACGGATTCACCGACCGTCAGTATTGTGTGCGACCAGGTATTAACAGTCGGCTTGATGAGCTTCAAGCTGCAATACTTCGGGTTAAGTTGAGCAAGTTAGACCACTATATTGAGCGTCGCCGTGCGATTGCAGGCCAGTATCTGGATCAACTGCATCCGTCGATTCAGGTTGTTCGCCCCTCATTGGGTGCGCAGCACGCATATCATCAGTTCGTAATTAAACTAAGCAATCGAGATGCTGGTAAACAAGAATTAGAGCACGTGGGAATCTCAACGGCAATTCATTACCCATGGCCATTGCATACCATGAGTGGTTTTAGCAATTTAAATTACGTTGAAGGCGACCTTCCGGTAACCGAAGCATCGGCTAATCAGATTTTATCTTTACCCATTTACCCTGAAATGAACGAGTCTCAGCTTGAACAAGTCTGCAGCGCGATTAACCAATTAGTGGACGAGCTCGCTGGCTAATGTTGGCAAATAAAGGCCTTAGATTTCTAGTTGCAGGTGCGGCCAATACAGCGGTCAATTACAGCCTGTTCGTGCTGTTGGTGTATGTTGGCGTGCACTACAACATTGCATTGGTGATCGAATATGTTTGTGGAATTTGCCTGGGGTATGTTCTGAATCGTTACTGGACATTTTCTTCGACCACAAGCAAACGAAAAGACTTTCCAAGATATATAGCACTTTATGTCGCTGTGTTTCTGTTAAACGCCGTAATTCTAAATGCCCTGGTTTTGTTCGATATTGCCGGGCCCATCGTTGGTCAATTAATTGCCTTGTGTGCTGCCACGTTATTGAGTTTTCAGTTGCAGAACAAATGGGTATTTGCAGGTAAGTAAGTGATCGGTGCCGGACAATGCTAGATAGACAGATTGAATACCTGAAAATGGCCGAAGTGGAAGAGAGCATGTGGTGGTATCGCAGCTTGCATGCTTTAGTTACAGATACATTAGCCAGGCAAAACGTCACTACCGATGCTCAAATTTTAGACGCTGGTTGCGGCACTGGCGGCTTGTTGTTGCACTTGAAGAAGCAAGGGTTTGCTAATACAGCTGGTTTCGATCTTTCTCCTGATGCCGTCGACGCATGTAAACATCGTGGGCTGGATGTGACGCAAGGTGACTTAAGCAATGTCGATCAGTTATTCGAAGGCAGTACATTTGATGTGATTATTAGTAATGACACGCTTTGCTACTTTGATGATGCCGGTTGTACAGATCTTTTAGCTAAATTTGAAAAGCTACTTCGGCCTGGCGGCATATTGATATTAAACTTACCCGCGCTCAAAGCATTTTCTGGCATGCATGATTTGGGGGTAGGCATTAAACAGCGATTCGATCGAGGTCATGTGAATACTTTAGTTGAATCGTCTGCATTGCAGATAGAACGTAAGGTGTATTGGCCCTTCCTTGTCTCGCCATTGGTGTATGCGGTGAGAAGCATTCAGCGATTACGGCTAAAATTAAACCCTAACGTTGCAATTAAGTCAGATGTTGAGCTGCCGGCTGCGCCTGTGAATTATTTATTGGAGAAACTTACGCTACTGGAAAACCAGATTTTGGCGCATAAACCTTTTGGCAGCTCTCTGTTTGTTGTGGCTAAGAAACGGCAATAGTTAAATATCAAATCAAAGAGGCGCTCTTAATTGTTTTCACCGAAGTTATATACCTTTAACTATTGGCTCTTGCGAATACCAAAAGCAGCCGAAATAGGTGTGGCAGTAGTGTTATGCGCCGCATTGGGTGTATTTCTGGCCTTGTCTTTATACACATGGCCATCAGCCGCAGACGATTTATGCCTGGCTAATTATTTTGAAGAATACGGCGTATTTGGCGGGTTATACGGAAAGTACATGCTATGGAGTGGTGGCTATAGTTCGATTTTCCTTATGGGTGCAATGCCCCAGTTAGGTGATCTATTCGGCAGCTATTATTTATTCTATAAAATACTACCGCTTACCTTTGTTTTGTTGACGGTGTGGGCGAGCACCGCGTTGTTCAGAACGATTTTACCTGCTTCTATCTCGGCAGCAAGATGTTGGTTGCTGGGGCTTGGATTCACGGTTTTGTTTCTGTCGAGCATGCCTAGCGTGGCTACAGGCTTTTACTGGTTTTCCAGCGCTGCAAAGTATCAGGGCGGCAATCTTCTTATCATTTGTCAGTTGCTTATTTTTAGTCGGTTGGTCAAATCAGCAGCCGAGCCCTTGCGGGCACGAACTAAAGAGTTTGTAGTGGCCGCGACATGTATAGCGTTTGGCGTAGGGTTTTCTGAAACCCAAATGGTGGTGATTTATGCGCTTGTAACCTTGATGTGTTTTTGGCGGATGTCGGTTGAAGATAAAGATTCTAGAGTGAAGTGGGTTTGGCTTGGTTTGTTTATCTTGATGAACTGTTTCGTTGCTATTTATATTCTCGCTCCAGGTAACAGCTTGCGCTCGGAGGTTGAAGGCTTAACCGTAATTACGCCAGAGATTATCTTAGACGCTATTCACGCGAGTATTATCATTGGAATTGAAGTTATTGATGAATATTTGGCGTTACCCCAACTTTGGTGGTTTAGTGCATTGTTAGTGCTGATGTTTCTGAGCGCCGGTAGTGAGAGCTATTCTGCAGTTACTGGATCAACAGATGGTGAATTAGAGGGTAGAGGAACAAGAAGTCTACATGGTGGATACATAGCGTTAGGCGTATTAGCGTGCCTGCTAATGCCTATCGCATTGCAGTTTCCGTCCCTACTGCTTTTAGCGGTTCCACCGCCATTGCGCATCGCAAACGTAATCTTATTTTTATGTTTACTAAGTTGGTGTGTGACGCTGGCCTTGCTAGTGCGGTGGGTGTTAGAAAAATATTCCAGCCGAGTAGGGCGCATATTAAGTACAGGTATCTCGGCAGAAATAGTTTGTGCCTGGGCGAGTGCGGGGTTGTTAGTAGGTTTTGCAAGCCATGCGCTTGCTTCGTTTAATATACAAACCGCGTACTCTGATCTGACTGAGGTCGCTCCTGCATATAATCACTTTATGTATGATCGTTACCAGGAGCTAAACGTGGCCAAGGATAGCGGAAACTTATTTGTGGTATCGCAATATCCAAATCCACCGCAGACGATTCACTCTCTGGATATTGTCTCACCCGACAGCGGTCTCGACTTTACCTTGTGCTTCGCTGAGTATTTTGGGGTAGGCATACAAGTAATTGATGATACTGGCGTTATAGGTGAATACATCGAGAACCCGTTTAATAGCGAGGTGGAACGGTGACAGACATTTCTAGCCAATCAAACGATAAGCCACGCGCTGACTTTTTGGTCTACACCGCGTACTTCGGATGGGCCTCCTTGCTAGCACTGCTGATTTACTTTTATATTGTTTCAGGGACTGCCAGTTGGTCCGAGGTGCAAGTTTACTGGCCAACAGATCCCGGGCCTTCTTATTCGGAAGCAAATTCTTCAACGCAGTGCGCTTACCTAGATGGCGATTGGCACCAATATCGATTTGCCGTGGGCGACGATCAAAATTCGCTTAAGCGCTTAAGGCTAGATTTTGTGCATCAGTATTTTGTCGCCTCAGCGGTTGAGGTGAGAGGTTTAAAGTTGATGCCTGCAGAGTCTGCGACTGACTATGTGACAGCGGACATGACCGGGATTGAATGCACCTCATGTAGTTACACGCAAAATGACGGGCAATTTTATATTGATGACATAGAGTTTGATCCTTACCTGGAATTCAGCTTCGAAGCGGCTACGGTACAACAGCCTGAATTGGATACGGAACCTAGCGAGGTCATGGGAGGAGGCCTCCCTTTCAAATTTATAGAATTGGAAATTCGTATTGAGCCAAGACGGCCGAATCCATTGGATTGGTTTTCGGCAGTAACCGACAAAACTAATATGTATTCAGCCTGTGGGCTAAGTCGATATAGTCTAAATACGCCTTAGCCCATTCTAAAAACTCTTTAGGCAAGCTAAGTATTTGTCGATTTGACCTGAATCAAGATGAGGTCCAGTCGTTTTGGGTAGCATCAAGACATGGAAGTGATGGCTATCGATAGTTCAATTAATAGTTTAATTAATAGTT
>DNHK01000287.1 GCA_003485905.1 Gammaproteobacteria bacterium
GGAAGCACAATTTGGAGATTTTGCAAATGGAGCTCAAGTAGTTATTGATCAATTTATCTCCAGCGGTGAATCTAAATGGGGACGCCTATGTGGTTTGGTTATGCTTCTGCCGCATGGCTATGAGGGCCAAGGCCCCGAACATTCATCTGCACGCCTGGAACGCTACCTGCAACTTTGCGCGAACCACAATATGCAAGTGTGCGCACCGACTACACCAGCACAAATGTTCCATCTGTTGCGACGCCAAACAATACGTCCATACAGAAAGCCACTTATCGTCATGACGCCCAAGAGTCTGCTACGCCATAAATTGGCGACAAACTCTCTGGAAGAAATCGCCAAAGGCAAGTTTCAGGTGATTCTGGATGAAATAGACGAGCTGGATGTAGAGCAAGTGAAGCGCGTGGTTGTGTGCAGTGGTAAGGTTTATTATGACCTGCTAGAAGAACGCCGCAAACGAGAATTAAAGGATATTGCACTGGTTCGGGTTGAACAAATCTATCCATTTGCTCGACGTTCGTTGGCTCGTTTACTCGCAAGCTACCCGAATGCAACCGAAGTGATTTGGTGTCAGGAAGAGCCGTTAAATCAGGGGCCCTGGTATCAGATACGGCATCACCTGCGGATATGCATCGGTGATAACCAAACACTTATTTATGCCGGGCGACCTGCGTCTGCATCCCCTGCGTGTGGCTATATGTCAGTGCACCAGGAACAGCAAAAATCTCTAGTCGACGATGCGTTATCGCCACTCGACGAAAACAAAGACTACATCACGGAAAAGCGAAATGTCGCATGAACTAAAAGTACCGGTACTACCGGAATCAGTATCTGAAGCCACTGTTTTAACGTGGCATAAGCAACCTGGCGACACGATACGTCGTGACGAAAACCTGCTTGATCTGGAAACAGAAAAAATTGTTCTAGAAGTGCCCGCCCCGTTCGATGGCGTGTTAAAAGAGATCATCGTCAATGACGGCGATATTGTCGAAGGCGAGCAGCTTTTGGGGATATTAGAAGAAGGCGCAGTCGAAGATGCGGCAGAACCTGAAGAAGGATCAGAGACGCAAAGCGAATCTGAAGATGATCGCGGTGATGCGGTCGCCAGCCCAGCGGCGAGAAAAATACTGGCTGAAAAGGGGATCGACCCTGCCTCGATTAAGGGTACTGGAAAAAATGGGCTTATTACAAAGTCTGATGCTGTCGCTGCTGACCAAGCGCTGGCTGTAGAATCTGAAGCCCCTTCATCGGCCCCTGCAAAAACACCTGTGCCTGCACCGACTCCCGTTAGCCCGCCCACGCCAAAAGTATCAACTGGCGAGCGCACGGTTCGTAGAGAACCGATGACCCGTATGCGCTCAACTATTGCGCGACGGCTAAAAGAAGCACAAAACACACAAGCAATGCTGACCACATTTAACGATGTAAATATGCAAGCTGTGATGGATTTGCGCAGCAAATACAAAGAGGCCTTCGAGAAAAAACACAATGCGCGTTTAGGCTATATGTCATTCTTTGTTAAAGCTGCGCACGAAGCTCTGAAACGCTTCCCGGCAGTTAACGCATCGATTGATGGAAGCGATATTGTCTACCATGACTATTTTGATATTGGAATTGCGGCATCTTCTCCAAGAGGCTTGGTCGTTCCAATTATCAGAGATGTGGACAAATTAAGTTTTGCTGAAATTGAGCAAAGCATAGCCAGCTATGGTGCACGCGCAAAAGCCGGCACTCTCGGAATCGAAGACCTAACGGGTGGCACATTCACGATCACTAATGGCGGCGTGTTCGGTTCGATGCTATCAACACCTATTGTAAATCCTCCACAAAGCGCAATTTTGGGTATGCATCGGATTGAGAAACGGCCAGTCGCCGAAAATGATGAGGTCGTTATTCGGCCTATGATGTATCTGGCACTCACCTATGACCATCGAATTATTGATGGAGCCGAAGCCGTACGCTTTTTGGTCAGTATAAAGGAATGCTTGGAAGACCCAGCTCGCCTGCTATTGGAAATCTAAGAGCGCTAGGCCACAACAAAATTTTTGGAAATAAAAAATGAGTGATACGTTTGACGTCGTAATTATCGGTGCGGGACCGGCGGGTTATGTCGCCGCCATTCGAGCGGCGCAGCTTGGTATGTCCGTTGCCTGTGTGAACGATTGGAGTGATGAAGAAGGCAAACCATCACTCGGTGGCACCTGCTTGAATGTCGGGTGTATACCGTCTAAAGCCCTGTTAGATTCCTCGGAACGATATAGCCAGGCGCAACACGAATTTGCAGACCATGGTATTGACGTAACCGGCCTTAAACTTGATCTGGCCAAAATGCTACAGCGAAAAGACGAAATAGTTTCCGGACTCACTCAGGGGATTGCTGGCTTATTTAAAGCTAACAAAATTACTTCTATTCATGGCCGTGGTCGCTTACTGGCAAACAAGCAAGTCGAGGTAACCGGACCGGACAAAGAAACGTCCGTGGTGAGCGGTACAAACATTATTATCGCGGTGGGTTCAGTGCCCATTGATATCCCCCCTGCCCCAATTGATAACGAGCTGATTTTGGATAACTCGGGTGCATTATCCATTCCGGTTATACCTAAAAAACTTGGCGTAATAGGCGCAGGCGTTATTGGCCTGGAGCTAGGCAGTGTGTGGAACCGGCTTGGTTCAGAAGTAACAGTGTTTGAAGCACTAGATAGCTTTTTACCAGCGGTGGATGTTCAACTCGCCCGCGAAGCACAGCGAGAGTTCACTAAAGTCCAAGGCTTGGATATAAAACTCGGAACCAAGGTCACCGGCACGAAGACAAGCAAAGATAACGTTACGGTTAGCTTTGAAGATAAATCTGGCGCGCATGAAGCCAGCTTTGATCGGCTGGTTGTCGCCGTCGGCCGCCGCGCAAACACTAAGGATATTGCTAGTGACGATGTCGGCTTAAAGCTTGATGACCGGGGTTTCATAGAAGTAGACGATAATTGCGCAACCGAAATTGAAGGTGTCTGGGCGATCGGCGATGCCGTTCGTGGACCTATGCTTGCGCACAAAGGGTCTGAAGAAGGCGTTGCTGTGGCAGAGCGAATCGCCGGTCAAAAACCGCACCTCAACTATGGCGTTATTCCTTGGGTGATATACACCCATCCCGAAATCGCCTGGGTTGGAATTACTGAACAACAAGCCAAGGAACAGGGGTTGGATTATAAAACCGGGTTCTTCCCTTTTGCCGCTACTGGTCGAGCGCTGGCGATGAATGTTAAAGGCGGACGAGTAAAAATAATCACCGATGCGAATAGTGACGAAATTCTGGGCGTACATATTCTTGGGCCACATGCTTCTGAACTGGTGGCGGAAGCCGTGCTGGCTATGGAATATAAGGCCAGCGCCGAAGATTTGGCTCGCACGGTTCATGCGCACCCTACGCTAAGTGAAGCCATGCATGAGGCTGCTCTCGCGGTCGATGGTCGAGCGATACACAAGACAAATTAACTTTCGCAACGAGCGTCCACAGACTTCTTTTGTAGAAACTTAATAGCACCTTATTTAGTAACCTCTTTTGGCAACTTTAACTAATACAATTATGCACAAGACTTCTAACCGACGAATTTTAGCGATCGAATCAATGTTGTCTCCGGCCGAATTGACGGAGCACTTTCCTGTGACCGATTCCGCTGCCGAATTGGTTATAAAAACACGCGAAAATACCAGCCAGATACTTCAGAAAAAGAACGACCGCCTACTTGTAGTGGTAGGGCCGTGCTCTGTTCATGACCCTGCCGCAGCAATTGAATACGCAGAAGGCTTGAGCAAAGTCCGCTCGGAATTGGCCGATCATCTTGAAATCGTAATGCGGGTCTATTTTGAAAAGCCACGAACGCGGGTTGGCTGGAAAGGCCTGATTAATGACCCTGACCTGGACGGTCAGTTCAACATAAATAAAGGACTGCAAACAGCTCGCAAGCTGCTGCTAGACCTGCACGCTATCGGTGTTCCTGCAGGCTGCGAGTTCCTCGATGCTGTATCGAGTCAGTATTATGCTGACCTAGTCAGCTGGGGCGCTATAGGTGCACGCACCACCGAAAGTCAAATACATCGTGAGCTAGCTTCCGGTTTATCCTGTCCGATCGGCTTTAAGAATGGTACCAATGGAAACCTACAAATAGCAGTCGATGCGGTAATTTCCGGTTTATCAGAACATAGTTTTCTAGGCTCCACCGAAGAAGGACAAATCGCACTTTTTAGAACCTCCGGAAATCCGGATACCCATGTGATATTACGCGGCGGTAAAAAGCCGAATTACGATCACGAAAGCGTGACCGAAACACTGGAAAAACTAAACGGCGCCAACATCAACACAGGTCTAATCATCGATTTCAGCCACGCTAACTGCGACAAGCAGTTTGCACGACAAATCGACGTTGGAAATGATGTGGCTGATCAAATTTCTGCGGGTGAAACCGGAATTGTCGGATGTATGATAGAAAGCAACCTGGTGGAAGGGCGTCAGAATTATTCACACGATGCCCTCGTCTATGGGCAAAGTATTACGGATCCCTGTCTGGGGTGGAGCGACACCAAGTCTTTACTGCACACTCTGGCAGACTCTGTAGCTAAAAGACGCAATGTTCTTAAGATCTAAAAGCACGCCTAAAACCTTTGGCTTCTAAGTTACGTAATTTCCCCGAGAAAACACTAACGGCATAACAGAATCGTTTGCCTGAAAAGCGAGTACTTCACCAACCACAATGGTGTGATCACCACCGTCGTAAAGCTTCCAGGTTTTGCACTCAAAACTTGCAGCGGTGTTTTCGAGTAAAGGACTACCCCCTACTCCAGAAGTAAATGTTACACCATCAAACTTGTCTGCGCTCTGGCGGGCAAAACTGTCAGATAATTCAACTTGCTGTTCGCCCAACACGTTAACCGCAAAGTATTCGGCGTTTTCGAACACCTTTGCGCTGTAACCACTTTTAGCCATGCTCCACAATATAAGGGGCGGCTCGAGAGATACGGTATTAAAACTACTAACGGTTACGCCTACTGGCTCGCTTTGCGCACCCAATGTAGTAATTACAGTCACGCCGGTCGGAAATTGACCTAGCGCTCTGCGCAGATCTTTAGCGTCTAATGATAAACCCACTATGTACAACCCTCTTAAATCGTTCTTGTTATTAACTGCCTAGTTACTACAGCACGGTCGACCAAGCAAACGATTCCCTAAGGTTTCACAGCCTGTAACACCCTTTGCAGGGCTTCAGTCTGCCAACAGATGCATTGTTAGATTATAGTCGGTTTGAATATAATGAATCGAAATTTATGCAGTTTTAAAATTTTTACATATAGACTGAGCATTCAGCGGGCAGCAGAAACCCGTTGTTGATCACTCGAACAGTTAATGTTTAACGACAGGAATAAACTATGACTAAGGCCTATATTTGCGACGCCATCCGAACCCCTATTGGTCGCTACGCAGGCTCTCTTGCTT